>JBGZJM010000085.1:0-9889 GCA_041848845.1 Petrimonas sp.
ACTTACACGTTCCTGTGTTTTCAATATGTCTATTGAGTAGTATATCTTTCGGGCAACCTCCTTTGGCACCGAATTTATAAAATCTACAAAATAGTTTTTATAACCGATTACTTTTCTCTCATCCATAACACAAAAGTACAAACAAAAGTTTACATATATATCATCTTTAAGGCTTATTTAATCCATTTCTATAGAAAATCAAGTAAATTGAAGTAAGTTATTCAAGCAAATTTCGCGCAATTTCACCTCACCGTTATATGAAAACAAGCCTGTTTCCGTTCGTGCTTCACGTAACATCGTCCCTGTTTTTTTAAATCGAAAAGCACTTGGGCCAGCACCAGTTTCAAGCGTTCGGGGGGTACTTGACGCATCGTATCGGGAATTACTTGCCCGAATCGTTTCCACGATATGTCGAAGGTTGTTCCGTAACAGTGTGTGGAGTTTTCGCTGGCGTTGATGTTCCTTTTTGCCAATACCGAAAGGTCTTCACCGGTGCGGAGGACGCTGGTCAGGTAAAGCCGGTAAAGAGGCAAATCTTTGCTGTAAAGCGAATCCCTGAAGTTCCGCGCAACATCAACGAAAAGCTGTGCTGCCGAAGGAACCAGAAACGGAATGGAATGGGTCAAGTCGTACATTTTGTAGAGTTCCAGCTCATCCGGCAACCGGACAAGCTTATCTTTCAGCTTCAACGTGTCGCCGCGTAAAGCCATCGGTGAAATTCCAAAGGCGGTGGCAGCCGACAAGTGGGCATCCTGCAAATCGTTGAATTCCTTGTTGTAATTCCCCGAGAACCGTTGTTTGCGCTCCAAGGGAATTCCACGCGCCGTCTTGACGGTTTCGGCAGTTTCGACGGTCTCCGCCTTGCCTTTTCCACAGCAGAAAATCAGAAAAGGAAGTGAAACCAGGAGCATCCATCGGAAATACTTCATAATCGCCGTTTTAACCGTTCATTTCCCGAAGCCTGATTTTCGTGAGCGCCTGCTTGGTATTCAGCGGAAAGTCGCCATCCATCATCCACGCGTAGTAACCGGGCTCGTCGCGCAAAACCTGTGTCACCGGCTTGCCCTTGTGTTTACCGAAATTGAAGACCTCAACTCCTTTTTCATCAAGAATAATCCGCCCGGCAAAATCCACATTGTTGTTAAAGCTGGAATATTCCTTGGATAAGAATGCCACGTCGTTCTCCAGATCGGGATAACGGTCGAGCTGCGATTTCAACACCTCGTATGTGGCGATGGTGTCGGACTCCGCGGAGTGCGCGTTTTGCAACTCTTTGTCACAATAAAATTTATACGCCGCTTCCAGCGTTCGTTGTTCCTTTTTGTGAAAGATAATCTGAACATCCACAAACTTCCGTTTGCTCATGTCGAAATCCACTCCTGCCCGAAGAAATTCCTCAGAAAGCATCGGCACGTCGAAGCGGCTGGAATTGAAGCCCGCCAAATCGCAACCCTCCAGCATATCGGCCAGCGATTTGGCCACTTGTTTAAAGGTCGGACAATCTTTCACATCATCGTCGGTGATGCCGTGAATGGCTGTCGCCTGCGGCGGAATAGGCATCTCGGGGTTAATAAGCCGGGATTTTATTTCTTCTTTTCCGTTCGGATGGACTTTCAGGAGGGAAATTTCCACAATCCTGTCTTTTGTGATATTTATCCCCGTGGTTTCCAGGTCAAAGAAGACCAGCGGGTTTTTGAGGTTCAGTTTCATTTATCAATCATTTAACATCATCGGCATCAGCAGTGTGAGCATGTCTTCGTTTTCTTCGTTCTCGGCAGGGAGAATGATTCCGGCGCGCGAAGGATCGGAAAGTTCGATTTTCACATCGGTGGATGGGATGTTGTTCAGTATATCAATCAGGAAAACAGCTTTAAACCCGATATTCATCACGTTTCCGTTATACTGGCAGGGAATTATTTCTTCCGCTGAAGTCAGAAAATCAATATCCTGTGCCGAAACCACAATCTTGTCTTCCGACAGTTGCAGCTTTACCAGACTGCTTGCCGGATTTGAAAATACGCTCACGCGTTTTAAAGCGTTCAGCAACGCAAGCCTGTCGAGAGTGACGTTGTTGGGATTATTTTGCGGAATCACCGAGTTGTAATTGGGATAGCGCCCTTCCACAAAACGACAGGTCATCACAAAATTCGACATCGTTATGTACGCGTTGTTTTCGTCAAATTTCACCTCCACCGTCCCGTTTTCCTTCGGAAGAAGCGATCTCAGCAGGCTGGCCGGTTTTTTGGGCAGAATAAACGACGATCTCCCGTCCCCCTTCACGTCTTTATGAATGACACGCACAAGCTTGTGTCCGTCTGAAGCGACAAAAGTCAGGTCTTCGGTAGTGATATCGAAATAAATACCGTTCATCACCGGGCGCAATTCATCGTCGGCCGTGGCGAACACGGTCCGATTGATGCCGTTGAAAAGTGTTTCGGCAGGAATATTGAGTCCTATGGCCGATTCTTTCAACTCTTTGGGTCTTGGATATTCATCGCCTTTTAAACCTACAAAATTGTACTTCCCGTTGTGGTAGTATATGTACACCTCAAGCGTTTCGTCGTTCACATCGAAAGTGAGCGGCTGGTCGGGAAGCTCTCTCAACGGATCCAACAGGTTTTTGGAGTTAACGGCCAAGCTGCCCGTCCCTTCCGAGCTGTTCACTTCTACTTTGGTTTCCAATCGGGTTTCATTGTCGGCGGCTGTAAGGGTCAACACATTTCCGTCCAGTTCCAAGAGAAAACAATCCAAAATGGGCAACGAGTTTTTTGAATTGATAACTCTGCTGATTGCTTGCAGATGGCTCAACAATGTGGCACTTGATACTACAAATTTCATAGGGAGTGAATTTATTTAATGTTTGATGTTTTGATATAATTTAGCAAATATACAAAATTATCCGTTTTGAAAAGATTTGTATGCCCATTTTTTCCAGGATTTGTCGATAAGGGCATCGGATCATTTCTTGTTCCGGGGATGATGTTCAATAATCTCCTGCCTCAAAAAGCTTCGGTCGATGTGGGTATATACTTCGGTGGTTGTGATTTTCTCATGCCCCAGCATTTCCTGAATTACGCGGATATTGGCCCCTCTTTCCAACAGGTGCGTGGCAAATGAATGACGAAAGACATGCGGGCTGACCTCCTTGTTAATTCCGGCCGCCTCTGCGTATTGCCTGATGTAATAAAAAACCGTGACGCGCGAAACAGCTGTCCCTCTGGAACTTAAAAAGACAACATCTTCACTGCCTTTTTTCACCTTTTGTTGATTGCGGTGCAAGAGATAATTCTTTATCTTTTGGATAGCCGTTTCCGATATGGGGACCAGCCGTTGCTTGCCGCCCTTCCCCTGTACGCGTATAAACCCTTCATCGAAGAACAGATCGGAAAACCTCAGGTTAGTCAGTTCAGACACACGCAGTCCACAACTGTATAGTGTTTCGATAATCGCATAATTTCGGGCACCTTCGGCAGTGGAGACATCGATCCTGTCCAGCATGGAATCGATCTCCTCGACAGACAGCACTACCGGCAGCTTCAATCCAATCTTGGGAGTTTCCAGCAACAGGCCGGGATTTTCCTCGATAAATCCGTCAAGATTCAGATAATGAAAAAAAGACTTAATCCCCGATATTATCCGTGCCACCGAACGGGACTTGATACCGCTGTCGTGCAATTCGGCAAGAAACTCCTCCAGGTGTTGAAGCTTCATTTCCGGGAGGGGAAGGTTCCGGAGTTCGGAAAAGTCAATCAGTTTTTGCAGGTCGGCCATATACGCGTCAATGGTGTTTGACGACAACCCTCTTTCCAGCAGCAGGTAGCGTTTGTATTTTTCAACAGGCGAGTTTCGTTGCATCGGTTATCGTTTTTCCATTTCCGATATCCGGTTCTTCGCTTCGTCAATATACCGGTGTATTGCTCCGGTCACCCGCCTCTTCTCGTCTTCCCTGAGCGTTTCTTTATGGTCTAATTTCAACAAGATATCCGATAATTGCTCGTCGCCCATCATCTTAAAAAGCGGCAACATTTTGTGCGCGACATGTGCGGCCTCTTCCCTATCATTGTTCTCAAAACAGGCCTTGAGGTCATCGTTGCTTTTCCCGGTATCAATCACAAACGCCTTCAATATTGCCAACGAACTTTCCCGATCGTCTTTAACAATGTCAATCAGTGCGGAAATACCTTTAAGGTTCCCATGCGTTCCTTTATCCGCGGTCAATTTAGTCTTCAGGCACTTATTGATCATCGTGAAAAGTTGGGTGGAGGTGAAAGGCTTGTTCAGAAAATCGGTAAAGCCCAACTGCCTGAAGTCGACAGAAGACAAATCCGACTTGGCAGACAGGGCAATAACCGGCGTTGATTTCGATTGAAAGAAACCTGAATCCAACATGCGTTTTACCAGTTTAAAACCATTTATACGGGGCATTTGGATATCCAAAAATATCAAATCGAAGGCCTTGTTTTTTAAAATATTCAACACATTGTCCGGATCGACTTCGGTAACAACATTTATCTTCTTCAATTTGAGCATCTCGGCCATCATTGCCAGCTGAATCGGATCATCATCCACAGCCAGCACCGAGATGTTATCACGACCAAAATCGGGACAAGCTTCACCCGTACTCAAAGTTTCCGCCGATCGCGATGTCTCAAGCGGAATGTCAACAAAAAAATCGGAACCTTTGCCTCTCTCGGACTGCAGGTGAATTTTTCCACCCAGCTCATCCACCAAACCTTTCGTTATGGCCAGTCCGAGGCCGCTTCCTTCTTCCTGCTGCTCCATTTTGTCGGGTTTTACCTGCGTAAACTCCTCAAAAATATACTCCCGATATTCTTCACTGATTCCTAATCCGGTGTCTTGTACCGAGAACTTCAAAATCGTTTTATCATTTTCACGTACAGGTTCCGCGAAAACCGCTACCGTCCCCTGCAAGGTATACTTTATCGCGTTCGAAATCAGGTTGGAGTAAATCTCCCGGATCATAAACGGATCACCAAAAACAAGTAAATCTCCGGGAACCTTATTGGTCACATTGTATTCCAGTTGCTTTTTTTCGGCAAGGGGTTTAAAGCTATTTGCCGTATTTTCAACCAGTTCATGCAAATTAAAATTCATCTCCTTGCGCAACCACGTACCCGATTCTATTTTCTGATAGTCGAGTAGATTGGTGACCAGTTGCAACACGTGATTACTCGATTTTTTCATGTTTGTCAAGTACATTTTTCGGGTGTTTTCATCGGCTCCCGACTCCATCAACTCCATATACCCCAGAATGGAACTCATCGGCGCCTTTATATCGTGCGAAATGGACAACATCAGCTTTTCACGCGACTGCAGCAACTGGTTGATGCGGACGTTGGATTCTTCCAATCTTCTCCGATACTTCTGGCTTCGGTTGATATCCATCCAAAACAACAACCCAAAAACAAGCGCTATCAATACAGCCAGAGAAGTGACACCCAGCACCGTTTTTGAAGACCGGTTGAGTGTGGCCTCTTTTTCTTCAATAAGCCGGATTGACTTGTTGATTTCCTCCTGTTCGATCGATTTCAACAAATCATCGATCCGCACGGTCAGCAAATGATTGGTGCTGGTCATTGAAGATTGCCTTAGAAGTAACGCCGCCTGAAATTTTCGCTGATTTTCCAGATTCAATTTTTCTGAATACCTCACCATATTGACCACAGTGTCGATTATCAGCCTGATGTTATCGCGGGCAATACCGGCAGCGGGACGGTTTTGAATGATCAGGGTTGAATCCTGCCTTCCCCTTATGGCATCTCCGATTCTCCTGAAAAGTCCTTTTTGCTCGCCCTTTACCACCGTGGTATCACTCTCTTCGACGGGTTTGCGGACAACGTTTTTTCGCTCCATGTATTGCCTGATCCGATCATTCAGGCCCCGGGGCACAAACGTACTGACTGTTTCACGGATTATCCCCGGAGTTTTGTTAATGGAATCCAACAAGACTGCTATGGCACGAAGGTTTTCTTCTTTTTTATCCAGCAACACTTCAATACTGTCGAGCTTGATTACCCGCAACGTATCTTTTGAAAGTTGTTTCAACGAGTAAATCTCAGCATTGATTTCCGGCCTTATGGAATGGTATCGGGCAAAGTAATCTGCCGCACTCTCAGGAGTGTACAAGCTTTGCGTGCTTTCAACTTCGTACAATTGGTTAATGACATTGCCCACAATAATCAGTTCAGACATATCTTCATTCCGTACCCTTGTCTCGGAAAACCGGACAAGATTCCGGTAAACGGCCAACAACCCTACGATCATGATTGCCACGACCAAAGCATAACCGATAATTACCTCATATTTTACGGCAGAACGTGATCCGGATGATTCCATTCGATTGACTCAGGGATTAATTCACCTCTACATTGTAAAGTTTTATCTTGTTGTACAAGGTTTTTCTGTCAATATTAAGTATCGATGCCGCCACGGTTTTGTTTCCTTTGGCAAATTCAAGGGCTTCGATTATTTTTTCCTTTTCGTAATTTTCTTTCTTCAATCCTTCAATAACGTGCTTCTGCGGTTGAACGGGTTCCGTTCCTTCTCCCGAAAGGTTCTTAAAAAGAACAGGCAGAATCGTTCCGGAAATTGTATCTCCTTCCGTCAACAGGCAAGCTTTAAAAATTAAATTTTTCAGTTCTTTAATATTCTCCTCCCAAGGGTGCTTAAAAAATGCTTCAAGGACTTCGGGAGCAATCTTTTTCACTTTCCTGTCCAACTGCCTGTTTACCACATTCAGAAAATGTTCGGCGTAAAACAAAATCGCCTCCTCGTTCCCCCGCAAAGTGGGGAGTTCAATGTATGACCTCAGGAGTAAATCAACCAACTTCGGGAGCAATGCCGAACTCAACTGTTCCTTTTTCTCTCCGGTCGTGATGATGATTTGGACAAAATTATCATCCTTCTTCTGAGAAGAGAGGGCTTTCAACAACAATGTCTGAAAATGGATTCCGGTCTTCTGAAGATTTTTCACCAGCAATAAGCCTCCTTTTGCTTTTTCAAATGCCTGCAAAAACAACTCTTCACAATCTCCCCGTTCACCGTTCCTGTTCAATGCTTGCGAATTCAGGTCGAAAGTTACAAACGGACCCGAATCGATTCTGCTCCGGCTATAAATATAGTGCGCAACGGAAGTTTTTCCGGTTCCCTTATCCCCGATAACCAACAGGTGGGAATTGTCGTGTACAACCTCACTCAACTTATCAAAAACCCTCGTGTAAATCTCCCCTCCCGGCCGTATCAATGGATCGCGAAACTGTTCCGTATTTTTTTGATTTTCCTGGTATTTCAGAGCATCGTCAATCTTTTTGTACAAGACTTCCGCCTCAATGGGCTTTGCGATATAATCCACCGCTCCCAACTTCATAGACTCCACAGCCGATTCAATGTAAGCGTAGCCGGTCATCATAATGACCAGAATATCCGAGTCGAACTTTTTAACCCACGACAGGAAAGAAAAGCCATCTGATTCAGGCATCCGGATATCCGAAAGAATCAAATCGTAGGCTTCATTTTTTACTTTTTGCTGGGCCTCCTGAACGCTTGTGGCCGTATCTGCCTGGTAGTGCTGCTTCACCAACCAAGATTTCAGCATCAGGCAAACGGTCAGGTTGTCATCCAAGATTAGGATTCTTTTCATATTACATGCTGCAGGTTATTCATTTCCTCCCGTTGATCTCTCTTTATGAAGTTCCCGGGAAATCATGATTCCCGAATAAAGCAAGAAAACGGCTCCGATCATCATCGACAACGCCCACAAATTGTTCTTCCTGAACATCAGGTAAGCGCCAACAATCATCAGCACACAGGCAATCACCTGAAAATTGAATAATCGCTTTCCTCGAACACTCTTGCCCGGATAAGGAGAAAGCGCTGTAACCCCACTGAAAGCCAAGACTGAAACGGCCATAATCCACGGAGCAACCAATGGGATAAAAAGATACAATACAGCAGACATTAAGATAACAATGCCGGAAATCCGGTAAACGGCTTCTTTTGATTTATGCATTCATTTTCACTTTAAACTTCTGAACAATGATTTCCAATGGATTTAACATAAAATGTCCAACTCAACGGTACCACAAATTTAATAAAATAAACTTATCAGGCGCCTCTTTTCCCGAAAACTTTCGCCACACTCGGGGTTTCCTATTCGATCACGAAAATCTCTTCGTTTTCTTTCTTCATCAAATAATTTTCCCGGGCATATTTTTCGAGATTCTCCAGACTTGACTGGAGCTCATTCAACTTGGCCTTATCTGTTTCTGTTTGTTTGCGGTAGTATTCGATCTGTGTTTTCAGGTCACGGATTTCATTCTCGTATTTGATCCGTTTCAGCAGACTGCTGTCACTGAAAAAGAACAACATGGCTATAAGAGCTACCAGAATTATCAATTGATAGACCGATAAGCTTAATACCCTTTTCTTCATAATTTTTCTGAAATCCATAAAATTCAGCTAATCTTGAGAAACCATACTGCAAAATTAAACGAAAATTCATACGAATTCAAACGATTTCGTGGAATTAAGTGAAATATAACAGAGACGGGACATGTTTTTCCCGGTTTTTAAAGTATCTTTACGCTTTGTAAACTTTAAAATTCACTATAAAATATGAAAAGATTCTTCTCCATCACCGTTGTTTTTTTCTTTACAACGTATATAACTTATCCCTGCACAAATTTTCTCGTAGGTAAAAAAAGCATCGGCCGATGGTTCAACCCTTATTTCCTATTCCGCCGATTCTTACAATCTTTACGGCGAACTTTATCATTGGGGAGCCGCACAATACAATCCCGGCACGATGCTGAAAGTATATGAATGGGATACGGGAAAATACCTGGGTGAAATACCGCAGGCACTTGGTACCTGCAACGTAATCGGCAACATGAACGAACATCAGGTAGCCATTGGGGAAACCACTTTCGGCGGACGTCCCGAGTTAAGCGACTCGACCGGAATCATGGATTACGGAAGTTTGATTTATATTACCCTGCAACGGGCAAAAACAGCCCGTGAAGCCATAAAAATCATGACCGGCCTGGTAGCCGAACACGGGTATTACAGTTCCGGCGAATCTTTCTCCATTGCCGATCCGAACGAAGTTTGGGTAATGGAAATGATTGGCAAAGGCGTTGGCAACAAGGGCGCCGTATGGGTGGCCGTCCGCATTCCCGACGATTGTGTATCGGCACACGCCAACCAGGCACGTATTCAACAATTCCCCTTAAACGATCCCGAAAACTGCCTCTACTCTCCCGATGTCATTTCTTTTGCCAGGAAACAAGGATACTTCTCGGGCAAAGATGCCGATTTCAGTTTTGCCCGGGCTTACGCTCCCCTCGATTTCGGAGCGCTGCGTTTTTGCGAAGCGCGTGTATGGTCGTTTTTTAATCGCGTGAACAAGGATATGGGGAAATACGTAACATACGCGCAAGGCAAAACTACCGACCCGATGCCGTTGTACATCAAGCCGGATAAAAAACTCAGCGTCCACGATATCCAGGGTATGATGCGCGACCATTACGAAGGGACCGAACTCGACTGGCGTTTCGATGCCGGTGCCGGTCCGTTCAACTCTCCCTATCGCTGGTCTCCCCTCACTTTTAAAGTGGATTCGGTTGAATACTGCAACGAACGCCCGATTGCCACCCAACAGACCGGATTCTCCTTTGTCGCCCAAATGCGTTCCTGGCTCCCCAAAACGATTGGAGGTATTTTGTGGTTCGGTGTCGATGATGCGGCCCAAACGGTTTATTATCCGGTTTACTGCGGACATACCGAAGTACCGGAAGAGATGGCGGTGGGCAACGGGGACTTACTCACCTACTCCGAAACAGCGGCCTTCTGGACGCACAACTGGGTGTCG
>JBGZJM010000086.1:0-6527 GCA_041848845.1 Petrimonas sp.
AATCCATTGCCGACGTACTCAACATGTCGATCAACGAGGCGGTGGACTTCTTCGAAAATGTCCCCAATATCCGGCATAAGATAAAGGTGCTTCAGGAGGTCGGGCTGGGATATATCAAGCTGGGACAATCGTCCACCACCCTCTCGGGCGGAGAAAGCCAACGGGTGAAACTCGCGGCCGAACTGGCCCGGACCGACACCGGAAACACACTTTACGTGCTGGACGAGCCCACCACGGGATTGCATTTCGAGGACATCCGGATCTTGTTGGGAGTACTCAACAAACTGGTGGACAAGGGAAATACGGTGATTGTCATCGAACACAACCTCGACATCATCAAGTGCGCCGATTACATCATCGATCTTGGTCCCGAGGGTGGGGAAAAAGGAGGAAACGTGCTTGTCGCGGGAACTCCCGAGGAAGTAATCAAGAGCAAGAACAGCTATACGGCAAAGTACCTGAAGGAAGAGTTGTCTTGAAACCGGGAAAAAGGACACCCTGAGAGTTGAATACCCCCCTTGCCAATCTGCTGTCCCTGAAAATAAAAAGTTAAAAATCAGGTTTTACTGAACTTTTCAACTACCGTCTTGTTATAGGTTTTGAAGAAAAATTAAAAACATGACAAAAATCACATTTAAAGGAAATCCGGTAAATACCGGAGGCAATCTGCCGGATGCGGGTTCACCGGCGCCCGATTTTTCGCTGGTAAAAACGGATCTTTCGGAATTGAAGTTATCCGATCTGAAAGGAAAAAACGTAGTTTTAAACATCTTCCCGAGCCTGGACACCGGCGTTTGTGCTGCTTCCGTCCGCAAGTTCAACCAGGAAGCCGGCTCTTTGAACAATACAACCGTTCTCTGCATCTCGGCAGACCTGCCGTTTGCCGCCGGCCGTTTTTGCGGCGCCGAAGGATTGGAGAACGTGGTTACGCTTTCCACCTTTCGCGACAGTTCATTCGCCGACAAGTACGGCGTGCTGATGACCGACGGCCCGCTTCACGGATTGTTGGCCCGTGCCGTGGTAGTCGTTAATCCCGAGGGGAAAATTGTATATACCGAACTGGTTCCCGAGATTGCACAGGAACCGGATTATGAAGCTGCAATCAACTCGATAGTGTAGTTTGTTTCATGAAGATTGTGTTAACAAGAAAAGTCTGCGAAGTGATTCGCGGGCTTTTCACTTTCAGAACCGCACTACACGAGCAAGCATTTAAAATTGTCATTCACTCAACTTCCGCATGTCCGGATTTTTAGTTGTTACCGCAGCACATGCGAAACTTGAATACATAAAATAATAAACGAACATGAACATGAAATCAGTAATCGGAATCATTCTTATCGCGGGAGCCGTCATTCTCGGTTATCTCGGCATCACCAACCTGCAAAAGAGTTCAAAATCGGTAAAAATCCTCGGCATAGAGCTTACTGCCGAGGACAACAAAGACAAGGAGATCGCCTATATCGAAATCGGGGCTGCCGTCGTCGCCCTCGTCGGGGGAATCTATTTACTTGGCCAAAAGAAGAAATAATCGCACATAAAACCGGCCTTTTCATTATTTGTAAACCCCATAAAGCTTTACATCTAAGTTTCTTTTATTACTTTTGTAATAAAATTACCGATCCAATTTTTGTTTTTCATCGGATTAATGGCAAATCGATGAGAGGTTTTATATATGGCGAAATCAACAAAACGAAAAAGAAAAAAAACGACAGCTCCTACCGCAAGAAAGCGGAGCGCCGCCATAATCAGTTTTTTAAAAAATGAAAGGGTTCGTTTCATTTTCGGTGTTCTCGTTGCTTTTCTGGGAATATTCACGTTGCTGGCAATCGTCTCTTTCTTTTTTACCGGTGCGGCCGATCAAAGCAAAGTACTCAACAAATCCTTCTGGGAACTGACTCAGGACAAGCAACTGGAAGTAAGTAACTGGACAAGCACCGGCGGGGCCTTTTTAGCCGAGACACTGGTAAACAAGTGGTTCGGCATATTCTCGATACTCATTCCTTTTTTCGTCATTTACTTAGGGTTGAGGATGATGAAGGTTTCCGACTTCAGCTTTATAAAGGCACTGCTCATCACTGCCTTCGGATTGGTTTGCGGTTCCATTACCAGTGCCTTTATCTTCGGAAGATTGTTTCCCAAAAGCCACATCAACTGGGGAGGCGCGCACGGAAGCCAGATCGAGCGCCTGCTGGAAAGCAGCATCGGGGTCCCGGGAATGATCCTTCTCGTGCTTCTCTTCATCCTGATCATCGTGATCGCCTTCCGGCAAAGCTCAATGCACAAGATCCAGGAAACACTCATCAACAGCAAACCCTCGTTTAACGGAAACAAAGAAAGCGAAATACCCATTAAGCTCGAGTTTGACGAAAAAGAAGAACCGGAGGAGGAAGCGAAGCCGGGCATCTGGAAAAGACTGTTTCCTTTCAGAAAAACGGACAAACGGGAAACAGAAACCGAGCCGGAAGCCATGCCGCAAAACAGGGAACAAGCATCTGTTCCCGATACGCAGCACACCGTCCCTCCCATCCGAAAAAAAGAACCTGCCAACGACGGTTTCGAGGTTTTTGTCCCGAAAGACGAAATACAGGTCGCCGAAAACAAACCCGAAGAGAAAGCCTTGCCGCTACATGAACCGGATACAAACGAGGGAACAGACCCGGAGGTGGAAATCATGGAAGACTACGACCCCAAAAAGGATTTGTCCTCATTTGCATTCCCCACCATGGACCTGCTCAAGGTATACAACACCGGCAACAGGCAGGTGGACATGCAGGAACAAAACGAAAACAAAGACAAGATTATCCGTACCCTCCGCAACTACGGGATAGAGATCACTTCCATAAAAGCAACCGTCGGGCCAACGATCACGCTCTACGAAATTGTCCCGCAGGCAGGAATCCGTATCTCCCGGATCCGGAACCTGGAAGACGACATCGCCTTGAGTCTTTCGGCGCTGGGAATCCGCATCATCGCCCCGATGCCGGGCAAAGGGACAATCGGCATAGAAGTGCCCAACAAGGATCCACAGATTGTATCCATGCAATCGGTCATTGCCTCCGTCAGGTTTCAGGAATGCGCGTACGAATTGCCGGTGGCGCTGGGAAAAACCATCACCAACGAAGTGTTTATTTTCGACCTGACCAAAATGCCCCACCTGCTGGTCGCCGGAGCCACCGGACAGGGAAAGTCGGTGGGATTGAACGCGATCATCACATCGCTGCTCTACAAAAAGCATCCGTCGGAAATGAAGATGGTGCTTATCGACCCCAAGATGGTGGAATTCAACATCTACTCCACCATTGAAAAGCATTACCTGGCAAAACTCCCCGATGAGGAAAAAGCCATCATCACCGACGTGACCAAGGTGACCCAAACCCTCAACTCGCTCACCAAAGAGATGGACGACCGGTACGAATTGCTGATGCGGGCCCACGTCCGCGCCATAAAGGAATACAACGAGAAGTTCATCAAACGCAAACTCAATCCAAAAAACGGCCACAGGTACCTGCCTTATATCGTGGTGGTGATCGATGAGTTTGGCGACCTGATCATGACGGCCGGAAAAGAAATCGAGATGCCCATCGCACGCATCGCGCAAAAGGCACGCGCCGTGGGCATGCACATGGTGATCGCCACGCAACGCCCCACGACCAATATCATTACCGGAACCATCAAGGCTAACTTCCCCGCCCGGATGGCTTTCCGCGTAACCTCACAGATCGACTCAAGAACCATTCTCGACGCCACCGGCGCCAACCAGCTGATTGGGCGGGGCGACATGCTTTTCTCACAGGGGAGCAACCTGATTCGTATTCAGTGCGCCTTTGTGGACACGCCCGAAATAGAGGAAATTTCCCAGTACATCGGCAAACAGCAGGGGTATGAGTCTGCCTTTGCCTTGCCCGAAGTGGTATCGGCAGACAGCGAGGACAAACCCGGCGCAGCAGACCTGAACGAGCGGGACGCCCTCTTCGATGAAGCCGCCCGGCTCATTGTCATTCACCAGCAAGGCTCCACCTCTCTGATTCAACGGAAATTTTCCATCGGGTACAACCGGGCAGGCAGGCTTATGGACCAACTGGAAACCGCCGGAATAGTAGGTCCCACGCAAGGGAGCAAACCCCGCGACGTATATATTTCGGACGAATATTCGCTGGAAAAACTGCTGGATTCCTTGAGGTAAAATCCGGAAACCGGAAACCCGGATCGCAAAATAAACCAAACACCCTCTTTTTAGTCCAACCCATCAGAAAACCCGTTAAAAGGAGAACAATATGAAAAAATATATACTCGCCGTTGCCGCATTACTGACCGTATCTGCCGGATTCGCACAACCTGCCGCAAATGCCCGGAATATCCTGGACAAAGCATACAGCGCCTACGAAAATTCCAACGGCATTAAAATGACGTTTAACATTACCACCACCGACGAAAACGGAACGGCATACCAGCCCCAGAAGGGGACGGCACGGGTAAAAGGCAATAAGTTTAAAATTGAAATGCCAACCATCGACACCTGGTTCGATGGAAAAACCCAATGGGTTTTGATGAAAGACCTCAACGAAGTCAATATCAACCATCCGTCGAACGAAGAAATTGCCTCCGTCAGCCCGCTGGCGTTGCTAAGCATGTACAAAACCGGATTCACGCTGGATGCACCCGTATCGGCAACCATTAACGGAAAAAGCGCATTCGTCATAAACATGTCCCCAACAGGGAGCAAGAGCGATTTCAAAAAAATATCCGTGGGTATTGATAAAAAAAACAACTCCGTTTTGCAAGTGGATATCACCTTGAAGAATGGGATGAGAAACAAAATCGACATCAGCGATTACAACACCAATTATAACTTCCCCGATACCGAATTCACGTTCAACAAAGAGCATCACAAAGGAGTAGAGGTTGTGGATTTGAGGTGAATGGACGATAGAAATTTACTATATCCGTTTCACGTATAGAAGAATAATCGTACCTTTGATCCAATTATTAACAGTACTGCCTTCTCTCAAACAAAGGGAAGGTTTTTTAAACATACTACGATTATGAGAAATAAAGTAAGATGCCTGATCATCGGGTCGGGACCGGCGGGATACACGGCTGCCATCTATGCTTCACGCGCCAACCTGGAGCCTGTCTTATTTGAAGGATTACAGCCCGGCGGTCAATTGACCACCACCACCGAAGTGGAAAATTTTCCCGGCTATCCCGAAGGGGTTACCGGGCCGGAACTGATGGAAGACCTGAAAAAACAGGCTCAGCGATACGGAGCCGAGATTTACCCGGGAAAGGCCACCTCCGTGGATTTTTCGGTACGCCCGCTGAAAGTGACGATCGATAACGAGCACGCGATTGAAGCCGACACGGTTATTGTTTCCACCGGGGCAACCGCCAAGTACCTGGGACTGCCCGACGAGACCAAATACGCCGGACAGGGTGTTTCTGCCTGCGCCACCTGCGACGGGTTTTTCTACCGCAAAAAAAAGGTGGCCGTGGTTGGCGGCGGCGATACCGCCTGCGAAGAGGCGACTTACCTGTCGGGACTGGCCGACAAAGTGTATATGATCGTTCGCAAACCCTATTTGCGCGCCTCGCAAATCATGCGGGAACGGGTGATGAACAATCCGAAAATTGAAATCCTCTTCGAGCACAATACCATAGGGTTGTACGGAGAAAAAGGCGTGGAGGGAGTACATCTGGTAAAACGCATGGGCGAACCCGACGAAGAGAAAATTGATCTCGCCGTCGACGGTTTTTTCCTGGCTATCGGACACACACCCAACACCGGTATTTTTAAAGACTTTCTGGAACTCGACGAGGTGGGATACATCAAGATAGACAACCCGACATCAAAAACCAACATCGAGGGTGTTTTCGCCGCCGGCGACGTGGCCGACCCGCATTACCGCCAGGCCATTACCGCCGCCGGAATGGGATGCCGCGCCGCCATGGATGCCGAGAGGTACCTGTCGGAGAAAGGATTGTAGGTTTTTAATTCCATTCCGACACAGGCGGGAACAGCATCGGCATTGTTCCCGCTTTTTTTATTCACAAAAAGCTTTGCCGCCATAATAAACTTTAGGAATAATTGTGAGAATCCGAAATAAAAAATTAAAGAACAGATTTTTTTGTTAAAAAATAATTAACTTATAACAAAATGATATATCTTTGCGACAAAAAGATACAGCATAGTCCAGCATTGACAGAAGGACGACTGTAATCCGCTATAAACCATTAAATTAAAAATAAGAGGGAATGAAAAGAAAAAAACTTTTTTCAATGAAAGGCATGTTTTCGCTGCTTTTAAGCGCGCTTGCCTTTTCTGTTTTTGCTCAAAACGTAACCGTCAGCGGCACGGTAACGGACGACACGGGAGTTGAAGTCATCGGCGCAACAGTCATTGTAGCTGGCGATGCAAGTCGTGGAACCGTAACGGATTTCGACGGCAAGTATACATTAAACAATGTGCCATCCAACGGTTCGTTGCAGATCAGCTATGTGGGAATGGTTACTCAAACCATTCCGGTTAA
>JBGZJM010000087.1:0-10684 GCA_041848845.1 Petrimonas sp.
GCTGGCGATGGAGTACATTCACGCCAATGCCGATCTGCTGGATATTGACCCCGCTGTTTTTGAGAACTGGAACACGCACATTCATGTTCCCGAAGGCGCCATGCCCAAAGACGGACCGTCGGCGGGAATAACCATGATCACGTCACTGGCCTCAGCCTATACACAACGGAAAGTGCGGAACAACCTGGCCATGACGGGAGAAATCACGCTTCGGGGAAAAGTACTGCCGGTTGGAGGAATCCGGGAGAAAATCCTGGCGGCAAAGCGTGCCGGAATTACCGACATCATCCTTTGCAAAGAGAACGGAAAAGATATCCTTGAAATCAAACCCGAGTATGTGGCCGGGTTGAATTTTCACTATGTGGAAGATGTGAAACAAGTGCTGGAGTTTGCCCTGCTGAAAGAAAAAGTGGCCCATCCGAAGGTGTTTACCGTCCCGGAAGAAAAAGAGTGAGCCGACCGTTGCTGCTCAAAAGAATTTTGTCGGGCAAAAATTGGGAAAATTGTTCCGGAATGGTTATTTTTGTAATCATTGCGGCTTTTAACTCAACGATGAATGAAATCTTGGGCTTTTCATATCATTCTTGCCGTCGCTTTTTGTGCAAAATGTTCCTTTGCCAATTCACAATCCAACGACTGGCGTTCCCACCTGGAACAGCTTGCAGAAGAGGGGCTGGACGACACCACCGTCGAAAACATGTTTCAGGAGCTGACGATGCTGGAGAGCAACCCCCTGAACCTAAACCGGGTTTCCCGCGAACAATTGGAGCAGTTTCCGCTGATCAGTTATGAACAAGCGGATCAGATAGCCGAATTTCTGGACAAGAACCGGCCGGTTTATTCGGTATACGAACTCCGGAACGTCCCTGCCCTCGATTTTAAAACCGTAGAGCTGATCTTGCCGTTTTTTTTCGCGGGTGAAGTGGAGAAAGAACAACCGTCGGTGCAGGAAATGTTCAAACGGGGACGGCACGAAGTCCAATCCCGGTTCGACAAAACCCTTCAAAGCCGGGCAGGATACGGCGAGTTTCCCGACAGCATTCTGCAGCGTTATCCCAACCGGAAATACGGGGGGGAGGATTTTTACACTTCGGTGAAATACGCTTTTGCATACCGCGACAGGATTCAGTTTGGACTGGTTGGGGAGAAAGATCCCGGTGAGCCGTTTTTACGGAAAAACCATCCTGCGGGATACGATCATTACGGATTTCACCTTATTGTCCGTGACCCGGGAAAGTTGGAAACAGTTGCCGTGGGCGATTATCGCCTGTCGTTCGGACAAGGACTGATCCTCAACAACGACTTTATGCTCTCCAAATCGTGGGGCGCCAACACGGTTATCCGCCGGACACAGCGGCCCAAACGACACTTCTCCACCGCCGAAAGCGGATTCTTCCGCGGTGTGGCGGCCGTTTTTCAAACAGGAAAGATAACTGTTACGCCTTTTTACTCCAACAAAAGATTCGACGCTAACCTTTCCTCCGACGGAGCAATAACCTCCTTCAAAACCGACGGCTATCACAGAACGCCTTCGGAAATGGAGAAGAAGAACAACGCGCGGGAACAGGTAACGGGAATAAACATCAACTACCGCAACGGGCAGTTTCAGTTAGGCATGAGCGGTCTGTATCACGCCTATGACCGGATGTACTTCCCGGTTGTTCGTGAATACAACTATTACAGTTTGCGGAACTCGTCTCATGTTAATGCAAGCATTGACTACTCGTACCGCTTAAACCGGCTGACGTTTGCCGGGGAAACCGCGGTGGCCGGAAACGGAGCCGTTGCAACCACCCACATGATTCAATACACACCGTCCGGGATTTTCTCCCTGTCGGCACTTTACCGCCATTTCCCCATTTCCTACAATGCGATGCATGCGCAGGCATTTTCCGAAGGAAGCCGGGTTCAAAACGAGAACGGACTTTATGTTGGCGTCACCTTCAGCCCGCTGCGAAAGGTATCGGCAACGACCTATATCGATCTCTTCCGTTTCCCCTGGCCGAAAAACGGGGTGGATAAGCCGTCGGCGGGCTTCGACTTCCATTTTTCGGGAACATACGCTGTGAACCGGAATTCCAACTTCGAACTGCGGTACAAATTCAAACAGAAAGAGCAGAACGCCGGCTATCCCGATGAAAACTCCAGGACGGTCTTGCCGTACAACACACAAAAGATCAGGCTCCGGTATAACCACGCGCTGAACAGCGGATGGGACTTCCGGACTACTTTCGATGCCGCTTTGTTGCACCGGAAACGTTTCCCGCGGGAAAAAGGGGTCATGTTCTCTCAACATGCCGGCTACCGGGGCGGTAAAAAGATCCGGGGCGATCTCTTCGCCGGATATTTTAAATCAGACACTTACGCCTCCAGGGTCTATTCTTATGAAAGAAACATCCTTACTACGTTTTATATGCCGTCGTTCTATGGCGAAGGCATACGATTGGCGGCATCGGGCAGATATACTTTCACGCCCCGGCTGTCCTTTTCCGTAAAGATCGGGCATACCCGTTATTTCGACCGAGAAACCATAGGCTCCGGGACAGAGCGGATCAGCGGCAACCGCCGGACAGACCTGTTTACTTATTGGCAATGGCAATTTTGAGTTTAATCCCAAATAGTTTTGTACTTTTGTACCCGCGTTTATGACGCAAAACAGAGGTTCCAAACTGACGGGACGATCACCAAAGGCAAAAATTACTCAACTATGGCAAATCCATTGTTGCAAATCGACACGCTAACCAAAAGCTTCGGCGATCGGGTGCTTTTCCGCAATATCTCTTTCGGCGTTGCCGAAGGCGACAAGATCGGACTGATTGCCGCGAACGGCGCAGGAAAAACCTCCTTGCTGAACATCATCGCCGGAAAGGAACCCAGCGATAACGGGCGGGTTGTTTTTCGAAACAACATCCGGTTTGCCTACCTGGAGCAATCGCCTCAGTTTGATCCCGGACTCACGGTCCTGGAAGCCTGTTTTCAGACCGGAAACGAAGCAGTGAAAGTGATTGCACGTTACGAAGAGATCATGGCGTCGGGCAACCATCAGGAGTTGGATGATATTTTGGCCAAAATGGATTTGCTCAAGGCCTGGGACTACGAACAGCGCATCCGGCAGATCCTCAGCCGGTTGAAGATTTTCCGGCTCGATCAGAAAATCGGCGAACTTTCCGGCGGGCAAGTCAAGCGGGTAGCGCTGGCAAACACCCTTATCTCGGAGCCGGAACTGATCATGCTGGACGAGCCGACCAACCACCTCGATCTGGATATGGTGGAATGGCTGGAGGAGTATCTTTCCCGCTCGAACATCAGTCTGTTGATGGTCACGCACGACCGTTATTTCCTCGACAGGGTGTGCACGCAGATCATCGAGATTGACGATCGCCAGATCTATTCCTACAAAGGCAATTATGCCTATTACCTGGAAAAACGCGGCGAACGCGTCGCCGTGCAGAATGCCGAAGCGGACAGCGCACAAAACATCTACCGCAAGGAGCTCGACTGGATGCGCCGCCAACCGCAGGCGCGCGCGACCAAGGCAAAATCGCGCATCGACGCGTTTTACGAACTGGAAGAAAAGGTCAAACAACGCAGACAAGCCAACGAGATAAAACTCTCGGCGAAAGGTTCGTATATCGGTAAAAAAATATTCGAAGCCAATCGCATTACCAAAAGTTTTGGCGACATCAAGATTACCGACGACTTCAACTATATTTTCACCCGGTACGAAAAAATGGGGATTATCGGCAACAACGGCACCGGCAAATCGACATTCATAAAAATGCTGTTGGGGATCGAATCACCCGATTCGGGAAGTTTCGATATCGGGGAAACGGTGAACTTCGGGTATTACAGCCAGGAAGGACTGCAGTTTGACGAACAGACCAAGGTCATTGACGCCGTCCGGAAAATAGCCGAAGTCATCGATCTGGGCAACGGGAACAGACTCACGGCATCGCAGTTCCTGCAGCATTTTCTCTTTGCTCCGGCCAAGCAACACGATTTTGTTTACAAGCTGAGCGGCGGCGAAAAACGCCGGTTGTACCTCTGTACCGTGCTTATCAAAAATCCCAACTTCCTGATCCTCGACGAACCGACAAACGACCTCGATATCGTTACGCTCAATATCCTGGAAGAATACCTTATCGGATTCAACGGCTGCCTGATCGTCATTTCCCACGACCGCTACTTTATGGACAAGGTGGTGGATCACCTGCTCTGTTTTCACGGAGACGCCGAGATCCGGGACTTCCCGGGAAACTACACGCAATACCGCGAATGGAAATCATGGGAAGACAAACGGGTTGCCGGAGAAACGAAACCGTCAAAGCCGGCCAGAATTGTAGAAAAGCCTGTCCAGGCGGAGAAAACCAAGCTCACGTTCAGGGAAAAACAGGAATTTGAGGGACTGGAGGCAGAAATCCAACGCCTTGAAACGGAAAAAGAACAATTGACCCGACAACTCTCATCGGGGAATCTCTCGACAGAAGAGCTAATCACCGCGTCAAACCGCATATCGCAAGTCGTCAGCCTGATTGACGAAAAGACCTGTCGCTGGCTTGAACTGAGCGAATTTGCCTGACTCCTTATGCCAGAGAAAAGCTATACATCATCCTTCAGAAAAGAGAAGAACTTCTTCGGAGTAGAAATTCTCACGGCCGGCTACGCTGCAATTACCTCTGTCATGGTCATCGTTCTCTGGAACAGACTGGATAATCCGGGTTCCTTCTTGTTGGCTCGCATGTTAATCGTCAGCGGAATGCTTCTTGCCTATTCCGCCGCTTCCCTGCTTGACTTTGTGCCGGCAACGACCCTCGTCCGTATCCTCTTCTCCGTAGGACTTATCACTTACTGGTATCCCGAGACCTACGAATTCAACAAGGTATTCGGAAACCTGGACCACGTTTTTGCTTCCGCAGAACAATCTATCTTTGGGTTTCAGCCGGCCCTGGCCTTTTCGAAGCATTTTTCCTCGAAATGGATTAGCGAAGCATTTTACATGGGGTATTTCTTTTATTTTCCCATGATGATGTTCGTCGTTTTGCACTGTTTCTTTTATCAACGGGAGAAGTTCGACCGATTAACTTTCATATTCCTGGGATCGTTTTTCCTTTATTATTTCTTGTTTATCTTTATTCCCGTCACCGGCCCGCAATTTTATTTTCCGGTTATAGGAACAGAGAATGTCGAAAACGGAATTTTTTCGAATGTAGGCAATTATTTTTATTACAACAGCGAACTGTTGCCCGTATCCGGTTATGGGGATGGATTATTCAGCCGGTGTGTCAGGATGTTGCAGGCAATGGGAGAACGGCCCACTGCCGCATTTCCAAGTTCGCACGTAGGCATATCCACCATACTGATGATCTGGCTGTATGAAAACAATAAAAGAATAATGTTCATTGTTTTCCCGTTATACGCTCTTCTCTGCGGAGCAACCGTATATATCAAGGCGCATTACCTGATTGATGTTTTTGCCGGTTTCACGAGTGCCTTTGCTTTTTACGGTTTGTTCGCGTTGTCTTTCGATAAGCTATATGGCCGCCGGGGTTCGGTTGAGACCGGAAGCCCGGATCCGACAAAACAGACAATTATTTAGACATAATTTAAATTTTCACCTGCAGATGAGCTGAGCGCTAAAACGGTCATTTAATTTCGTATCTTTGTGAGAGTCTTATTCTGCTACTCAATCAGAATCTAACATTTTATAAAACAACCGATTATGAAAAGTGTAAAGGGAACCCGAACAGAGCAGAACCTGCTGAAATCTTTTGCAGGCGAATCTCAGGCAAGAATGCGCTACACATTCTTCGCCAAACAGGCCAAGACAGAAGGGTATGAGCAAATTGCGGCCATTTTCCTGGAAACCGCTGACCAGGAAATGGTGCACGCGAAACGCATGTTTAAATACCTGGAAGGCGGAATGCTTGAAATTACAGCGACCTATCCGGCCGGAATGATCGGCACTACTGCCGAAAACCTGAAAGCCGCGGCCGAGGGCGAGAACGAAGAGTGGACCGATCTCTATCCTCATTTTGCCGAAGTGGCCGAAGAGGAAGGATTCAAGGAGATTGCCACCATGTACCGGATGATCGCCAAAGCGGAAGCCGTCCACGAGGAGAGATACCTGAAGCTGCTGCAAAGGGTGCAGGACGGAACCGTTTTTGTCCGAGAGGAAGAAATCGAATGGCAGTGCCGCCACTGCGGTTATGTGTTTACCGGCAAGAAACCGCCGAAAACCTGTCCGACCTGCCTGCATCCGCAAGCCTATTTCGAACCGAAAAACAGTACGTATTATTAATGGAAAAGCCCGGAAAAGCAATTCGTTTTCCGGGCAATTTTGTTCATCAGCATTCCGGTAGGCAGGGAAAACACCGGAAAGCAGAAAAAACAGGAGATCGCCAATAAATTTACCAGAGAGTCATTCAGGGACAGGAAGTCCTGTTTTTTGGGGAAACCAATGTTATTGCTGCCGACACAACACAACCGAATAGGCCTTCACTTCCAACTGAAGTCCGGCTACATCCGCTTTGGCGGTTTCACTGGCGGTGATCATTTCATCACGTTGAGGCAGTGCGTTTTCCTCATACCTGTACAGGTCGAACTTCCCTTTCACGGCGTCGTTATTGACTGTAATAAATTTTGATTCGCCGCAACCGTTTGCAAAAACATAGGTCCATTTTTCGTCTTTGCCCTTAAAAGCGGTTCCGATTGCGAAATCTTCCCCCAAGTCAATCGGATAAATATCGGCTCCCGGTTTGACGAACCGGGTCAACAGTCCATAAACATAATATTGGGGTCGCACCTCATAATCGGTAGAGATACGTGTATAGACGGAGTCTGTTCTGTATGCCTCTTTTATGTATTTCCACAGCCCTAACTGCTGCATTTGCTCATAGTCGGCATCTTTCCCGTAATACTGATCGATCAGGTTCCAGTAACTCACTCCGGCAGCTCCGGCATTGAAGAAGTTCAGTACCAGGCGAGTCATCAAGACACCCCGGGCGTACAGGTCGATATCCCTCTGCCGGGTAGCTCCGACACACTGATTGGATCCAAATTCGCCCACCAGGTGTTTCTTCCCTGCACCGAGAGCTATGTTGACATTATTTTTTTCCCAATCATAAATCACATGGTTAGGTGTATCGTATCCAAAAATATAGGTATGGGAATTAAAGATATCAGCCACCTCCTGTAGGTTCTCCGCACAATCCTTCAGGTAGAATGTCCTGGTATCGGTGTTGTCCGATAAGTTGAAGCGAACCTTCTCCCTCAAGCCCTCCTTCTTGAAACGGGCATCCAGCACCTTTGCCATTTTGATATACTCCTCCGAAGTCAGCAAGGGTCCGCCATCCGGTTCGTTCATCGGTGTGATCTCATTGACACAGCTATAGCCTCTCACCTCAATAAGATGCCGGATTAGTGCAGCATAGTTCTCAGCCCACTCGTCATAGTCTACCGGTCCGGTGATCCAGCCACTCTTGGCAGGATCAGCCATAAAGCATGTTTTCACATGTGCGTATGCCGGGTCGAGCAAGGAAATCCCGGTGGGACAACCCCACACCACGATGCAGACCTCCATCTGCTGTTCCTGTGCCAAATCCAGCACTTTGTACAACGACTCCATCTCCGGCGAGTCAAAGGTGAACAAATCTGGATCGGTCGCAAAAGGATCGTCGTTGTCGTTCACCGGTTCATACCACTGCGGCAATGCCATCACACGAAATTTCTGAATCTCCATCTTTTTCACACGATCCAGCACTATTTGCCAGTCCGACGCCCGGGATCCGTCATCACGTGTCAGGTTTTGAGAAAAAAAGTGGGGATCCAGCTCTATACCGACCGCTTCTAACTGTGTACCTGTGGAATCAACCACAAAAACGTTCCTGTATTCATCATTGCCTGCCGTCTTACAGGCGATAGCGGCACACAGCCACAAAAAACAGGCTACCCCTTGCATCATCCGGTTGTTTATTCTGTTCGAAATTCTATTATTTTTCATGCGTCAATCATTTAATTGTTGATAGATACTGTTTTCACGAAGAGCGCTCAGCCATATCCTACCGGGTCATGTTCAGAAAACATACATACCCCAACTCTCCTGCATTATCATTGGCTCCGGTAAGCTTGTGTTGTGCAAATGTCGGCAAGCAGGAAAATAAAAAAGGCCATTCCTCCCGGAACAGTCCTCCTTTCTTGTGACCCCGACAGGATTCAAACCTGTAACCTTCTGATCCGTAGTCAGATGCTCTATTCAGTTAAGCTACGGGGCCGCTGTTTTCGCTGTTTTTGGAATTTCCGCCTGCAAAGTTAAATCAATTTTTAAAACTACACAAATGTTTTTATTGTTTAATATTTGCAGGAAAATTGACACCCCTCTGACGTCGGATTCCTTGTTCTTATCGGCAGGCCCCCCTTTTACGATGAGATACGGATGTTTTAATCATGCGCAAACTCAAAAAAAATTAGCGCAGCCCCGTATATTTTCGCCCGAAAACGCTTTGTTAATTACCTGAATTATTGTAACTTTGCAATCCGATTATTAAAATTTTTTACTTAAAAGTTTGATTTATAGCTTTTTATTTGCCATTTAGTCCCTTAGCCAGACAAAACGGGGAGCGAAAATCAGAACTTAATTTTATTAAACGATTTAAAAACAAGAAAAAGTGAATACGTTAAGTTATAAAACCATTTCCGTAAACAAAGAAACGGCTCAGAAAGAATGGGTTTTGGTTGATGCGAGCGGCCAGTCGTTAGGGCGCATCAGTTCTAAGGTGGCAAAGTTGTTGAGAGGAAAGTACAAACCAAGCTTCACTCCGCACGTGGATTGTGGCGATAACGTGATTATCGTGAATGCCGACAAAGTTGAACTCACGGGAAATAAATGGACAGACAGGCTTTACTATCGCTACTCGGGCTATCCCGGCGGTCAAAAGGCATCTACCCCTGCCGATCTGATGAAAAAAAGCCCCGACAGGCTTTTTCGCAAAGTGGTAAAAGGGATGTTGCCGAAGAATAAACTCGGCGATGCTATTCTGAACAATCTTTACGTGTATGCCGGAAACGAACATCCGCATCAAGCTCAAAAACCCAAACAAATAGATATTAACACACTCAAATAACAAGATGGACGTAATAAATTCAATTGGAAGACGCAAAGCCGCTGTAGCCCGTGTATTCATGAGCGAAGGTTCAGGCAAGATCGTTATCAACAAACGCGAACTTGAAAATTATTTCCCTTCATCCATTCTGCAGTTCATCGTGAAACAACCGTTGAACAAACTCAACGTGACTGAAAAATACGATATCAAGATCAACCTGCAGGGCGGTGGATACAAAGGACAATCGGAAGCAGCCAGACTGGCCATTGCACGTGCATTGGTGAAGTTAAACCCCGAAGACAAACCTGCGTTAAGAGCCGAAGGCCTTATGACCCGCGACCCCCGCGTTGTTGAACGTAAAAAACCGGGCCGTCCCGGAGCAAGGAAGAGATTCCAGTTCTCAAAACGTTAATTTTTGGATATATTCACCGGATCTTTTGCCGGAAAGATATAGAAGAACCGTATAAACCGGTTCCACTTAGTGACGTTTAGTATCTAAATCGCAGGGACATTACCGGGAATAATCGCTTCGGTAATTTACCTTGCGGTTCGACTAAGAAAAAGAATGTAAACGAATAAAAAAACAACACAAACAATGGCAAAATTAGAATTTGACCAACTGCTTGAGGCTGGAGCACATTTCGGCCACTTGAAAAGGAAATGGAATCCGGCCATGTCTCCCTATATTTTTATGGAGCGCAACGGCATTCACATTATCGACCTTTACAAAACAATTGCAAAAACCGAAGAAGCCGCAGCGGCTTTAAAACAGATTGCCAAAGCCGGCAAAAAAAATACTCTTCGTGGCGACTAAAAAACAGGCAAAACCGGTTATCGAGGAAAAGGCACAAGGCATCAACATGCCTTACGTTATCGAGCGTTGGCCCGGCGGCATGCTTACCAACTTCCCCACTATCCGCAAGGCCGTGAAGAAAATGAGCAACATCGATAAGATGATCAAGGACGGAACGTTTGACACGTTGTCGAAACGCGAAAAGCTGCAAATCACCCGTCAGCGCGCCAAACTCGAAAAGATGCTCGGCTCGATTCAGGACCTTACCCGCCTGCCTTCCGCCCTTTTCGTCGTTGACGTGATGAAAGAACAGATTGCCGTGAAAGAAGCCAACAAACTTGGTATTCCCGTATTCGGTATTGTTGACACCAACTCCGATCCGAACGACATTGATTTCGTAATTCCAGCGAACGACGATGCGGCAAAAGCCGTGGACATGATCCTCGGATATCTTTGTGAAGCCATAAAAGAAGGTCTGGACGAACGCAAGATTGAAAAAGCCGATGCTGACGCAGCAGAAGAGCAGGAAGAGGAAGGAGCAACTCCGCGCAGGGAAAGAAAATCAAAAGTAGCCAAGAAAGAGCGCGTCAAGAAAGAAGACAAGGATGCCATCAATGCATCTGTGGTAAGCAAATACGCTAAAGACGCAGACGTTGAGGAATAATACAGGCAACAGCGATCCGCTGTCTGATATCAAGACAACAGGAATTGGGATATTTCAATGTCCCAACGTCTGAAATCTAGAAATAAAACAATTAAAAAAACATAGAAATATGGCAGTTACAATGGCAGA
>JBGZJM010000088.1:0-5679 GCA_041848845.1 Petrimonas sp.
CCCGTAGCGGAATACGACCTCTTTGGCCTCAGGCTGACCGTAATGCGTCCAATTCGTATTACCCTCTTTCAACGAGGGATATTTTGCAGCGTTCCCCGGAAGGTAAACGCGGGTACATGGCGCAGGAATAGCCTGAATGGGTTGTTGACCCGCGGCATCCCTCGCCCAGTTGTTTACATTGTTCCAATCGCGGTCTTGCGCATCGGTTCTCCAATACATTACCGGCGGCGCTACCGACAAATTAGGCAATGTAGCCCGGATATTCAAATGAGTTTTAATCTCTGCATGGAAAATATATCGTCCGGCGTCGTTCAATTGCAGCGGGGAGCGCGTTACCGTAGATCCTTCGCCAAATTTCACCGATGCAGGTGCAGGAGTCCACCAATCTATTTTTACATTGGCATGATGCAATTTTTCATCCGACAGAAAAGTAACCTCCCCTCCTTCGCATTTGCGATAACCGTCGGCCCAAGCCAATTTACCGAGAGGGATATACATGAATGCATCGGTCGAATTTTCCACGTCGGTATCATCGCACACCCGATGGTAAGGTTGCCCGTTTCCTCCATCGTTTACACGAATTATCATATCTTCTACGGGCAGCCATTCGCTGAAGTTATTTATTTCAAAATCGACGGACACGGTTTGCCCTATATTTATATTGTTTGGGTAATCGCGGGTAAGAAATTTCGGGGGACTTACAACCTGATTTTTATACACCGTAATTTTCATCGGGCCCGTAAAAACAGCATCGCCGCTATTTTTAACCGTGATATTCCGTATAAGTAATTTATCGGTATCTTTATCGTAGTCGTACGTTACATTTTCTTGTATAAAATCGGCTCTCGGCGCCTTGAAATAAGGGATACCGTCTCCGCTCAGGGAGGTTTGTTGTTGTAAAAAACAATTATACGGATATACATCATCCGTCGTGCCGATTGTTTTATCCTGTCCGGCAAAAGCCGTGGCGGGATTCAACTGAAATCGGGGGATAGTAAGATCTTCATTTACATGCACTGCATTGTAAGCATGCTGGTTCCATA
This sequence comes from Petrimonas sp., assembly GCA_041848845.1. Taxonomy (GTDB): domain Bacteria; phylum Bacteroidota; class Bacteroidia; order Bacteroidales; family Dysgonomonadaceae; genus Petrimonas. Next base: position 1,044 of record JBGZJM010000088.1, read on the forward strand.
CGGTACGGGCGGGAGCCCAGGCATCTCTGTCGCCGGAGAACCAGTAAAGACGGACGTCCGTTGTTGTTTGACCTTGTAAGGAGCCCGAAACCAATATATCGGCATGTCCATCCCTGTCGAAATCGACAATTACCGGATATTCCGAGTGGGTAGCGGAAAAACAGGGAAATGTTTGCCGGTTAGCGCCATTTGCGCCATCGACAATACGCAAATCGGTCATATCCCTATAGACCAATTCAGCTTTCCCGTCGTGGTCGAAATCGAACATCGACAAGGTAGTAGCACCCGAAGCGTCGCTGGTTGTAGTATTCCATGTCTGTTGCAATTTATTTACAGCCGTCGAACCGTTTTTATTGTAATCGAATCGTACCAACCTGTTTTCATAAGAGAAAAAAAGTTCCGGTTCGACATCGTTATCCACGTTGCCGATAAAAACCCTCGACCCGCCCGAACCGTTATACGAAGGCTCTACCGGGCCGGCAATAATCCTTCCGGTGGGTTGTCCGGACTGCAAAGTCCACACAGCCAACCGGGGTTTCGATCCATTTGCGATAGAACCGATGATGGATACCACATCCAATTGTCCATCCCCATCGATATCGGCAACGGAAACAAAACCGTCGGCCAAATCCGTACGCTGCGAGAGTATCTCTCCCGTTGTTTTGAAGGAACCATCGGAATTCGTTACTTTATAGATAGTCTTTCCGGTTACTGCCTCCAAACGGCCGTCATTGTCCATATCAGCCAATAGCGGCATATAAGTCGGATTCCCACTATTCAACATTCTGTATCCTCGCCCTCCGGCAGGCAGCGTGGATACCAATCCTCCGTTCTGCGCGTTGAAGATACGGTCTCCGGCAAGAATCTCCGGAATGCCGTCGTTGTTGATATCGCCTGCAACCAGGCTGACAGAGGCATTTCGTTCGGAAGAACTGCCCGGGCTGAATATCTCTTCTGCAGAAGTCCATACTAAGGTGCCATCAGGTTTGTATGCCTGAAGTTTATATCCCACCGAAGTATCGGCGGTAGCGATAACAATCAGAGCATCGTTATCCGTCGGCTGCAACCTTAGCAGTACGACAGGGAAAGCAGCGTTGCTATACATACGAGGCGTTGGTATGGAACGTTTCAGTCTCAGCTCGTTATCGAAAATCAATATTCTATTGGAATAGGTATAACCTTCTGTAGGGATTTTGTTCGTAACAACCACCTCCGATACCCCGTCGCCGTCGATATCCCCCACAAAAGGTTGTGCAAGGATATGCACCTTATTTTCTTCGTTCGCAGCCGCGTCGCTTTTCTTTTTCATCTGAGGTTTCCAGTTCGTGGTTGCCGGTTTTATATAACAGCCCACCTCTTCGATATTATCCGGAAATTCACTGACATATACCTGCCTATTTACGGTAAAAGTGTTGGCCGCATCGCTCACCGTTAACGTAATCTGTTTCGTCCCGGTTACTCCATATTTAACCTCTACAACAGGTTGTGTCGAGGTTGACGGTTGTGCATCCGTACCGAAATTCCAGACTACCGACCCGACGGCGCTATTATCACTCTTTTTAATTGAGAAAGTGTATGTTTTATCCTTCATCAACAAGGAAGGAACGGTAAGTGTATATCCGCTCTGTTGTGCAGATACCGAAAAACAAAAAAACATCAACAGACACATCAACAATATCCTGCAAAGAACAGCATTCTTTGTAACATTGTTATTCCTTAGGGATAAAAAACAGATAGTCACTTTTTCTTTTTTATATAGTTATTGGCAGCGCAACTGAAAACCACGCCGTATAATTTAAACATCAATCAAACCGATATACACTATCGGAGCAATTCATTATCTTATTACCTTTTTTACTCTCACTTTCCCCGAAACCGTTTCGGCGCGCACCACAAACAAATCTCCCGGTAACGATACGGGACATGTATAGTGCGTAAGATTTACCCTATCAACCGAAAAAAACGTCCGACCATGCAAATCATACACCGATACCGAACGAACAGGATCATCGGCTTCCGTTTTTATCTGCAAAACTCCCGAAAGGTAAACAATCGAGATTCCCTCTCCCGAATCCCCGGCTACAGAATCACCCCCGTTGAACTCCAGCACAAAACGGCTCCGGTCAACAAACTGTCGATCCAATCCGGAAGCAGCCTGGGTAAAACGATAAACCGGATTCTGAGAAAGATCCTGACGTATCCCAAAATGCTTATCCACTAAGAAAACTTTGCTGCCTGTAGAAGAAGCAAAGGAAGCAACGTTTTCAAACGATAGCGATAAACCCGAAGACACATCGGAGGTTTTGATTCCGATCGCAACAGTTTCTCCTCCGCCGTAATGCTGAACAAGATTCGAGGAAGAACCGTCTGACGAGACAAAGAATACCTCCGGTATCTCGTGACCTTCCGGAAGAATCATTTTCCGGATATCAGAATCTTCCGCAGCACCACTATACTGTAATACCGCACGGTCGCCCGACGGAACGCCGCCTTTCAAAACACGAAGGTAAAGAGAGGGGGCGGACAAATCAGGTACGGGAGCCGAACGCAGGTTATCCGGCGATAAAGAAGCCGAACGAGCCACCGTACCCTCAAGAGGAAACGACAAACTGGTTACCGAAGGTTTCAACGTAACGATAAACGCCTTCCACGCCGGAATCGTATTGCCCGATACAAACATTTTCTGCTCCCACGTTAAACCGTCGTCAGAAAGCAACTTATAGCCCTGACTCCCTTCTATCTTAGCCGTATTCGCATCTAAAAATCTCTGAGCGTCGAGACCCGCAAGAAGCGGATTGCCGACCATCACCTCGCGCGTAGTGGCGTTTATGTCCTGAGTATTCAAACTCAACTCGTAGATTCCGCTTGCGGGGGGGGCATTCTGAGCAGTCTCATAGATAAAACGGTAAGCCTCTTCTTTCCTGACCATCTTCCCTATCGGGGAGTGAACGAGTTTAAGCGTTTTCGTATCGAAATAGTAGAAATAGCTCGTTCCCGAAAGGGCGTCGTAGTTGTGTGCAGGATAGTACGAAGTAACGGCGGTGTTCTCGAAATAGGGTATTTCAACTACCCCCTTCAGACCTTCCAGGTTTTCCTGACGATAACCCGTCTGATTCCGGTAGCCTCCCATCTTCACTGCAATGGCGTTGTTGCCCGACGATAGCGGCACGTCGTTCGTAGCAAACGGAACGGAAAAATTGCCTTCCGTCACGCTGCCGGAGGTGCTTACCCGAAACTTTTGCTGCCACGAGAAGGGATGACCGCCCAGCGAAAAATCGCCCGAGGCCATGCCTTTTAGAGGGGCAGCAAGGATATGCCAACTGTCGCGACGCAGCTTCCGAGCCTCTTCCCACGAATGGGGAGGTTGTCCCGCGGCAGGAGAAGTGCCGTAATACCCCCAGTTGTAATTGACATACGCTTTCTCGTATTTCAACTTATGCTGGTAATGCAATTCGCTCCCGTAGCGGAATACGACCTCTTTGGCCTCAGGCTGACCGTAATGCGTCCAATTCGTATTACCCTCTTTCAACGAGGGATATTTTGCAGCGTTCCCCGGAAGGTAAACGCGGGTATGTTTGGACGGAACAGCCAATATGGGCTGTGTTCCTGCGGCATCCCTCGCCCAGTTGTTTACATTATTCCAATCGCGGTCTTGTGTATTGGTTTTCCAATACATCACCGGCGGCGTGGAAAGTACTTGCAAGGTATGGGTAATCGTCGTATTGCAACCCGCATCCCGATTGGTTACTTTCAATGAAATCGTTTTGGTGCCGGGAGTTGAATAAGATACCTGTACTTCACGCGCACTCGATGTGCTTACGGAAGCGCCTGCACCGAAATTCCATTCATACGACGCTTTGAAATTATTATCGGGGTCGTTTTGAGGATTCAATTTGATCGCAAATCTGTATGATTTTCCCACAAGCAACTGATTGGGGGCACTCAACGTATGGTTGAAGTTTTGAAGTTTCAAGTAGGTTTCATCCGTTATCACATAGGGGTCTTGATTTACTGTCAATTTGTATTTCCCGCTTTTTGTTGCGGTAAGCGTAGCATTGGAGCTTGTTGTCCCGTCGGGCAGCGTCCATTGATAAGAGAGTGCATACGGTGCATCGAATTGGTAACGGTCTCCGCAATGATAGATGGTATCGTTTGCGAAAGAGAAGGTGCCGAAAGCCGATAAATAACCGTACAACGATGTACCCGTACTGCTCCCGTTGAAATAGCCCAAAGCAAAAGCTCCTTTCGAATTCGCGATAGTACAAACCGGGGCCGACGAAATTCCGGGAACTGTATTAAGATTCACTTTGGCATACCTCCAATCGCCAAAACCGGCCGATGAAGCAGTTACCGACAAGGAGGCACCGTCTAACGTAAATCCGTCTTTGGCTGACTCCCTGAACACTAAGAACATGGAACTGATTGGCAGACTGTTATTCTTTATAAAGGTAATTCGGCGCGCCGATATGGCATACAAACTGGGCAGTAAAGCTCCGCCGATTTCCGTATCTGCGGCGGACTGGTGCATACAATATACCGGTTTCGTCGCAGATACATAATATGCCTGTTGTCCTGTATTACCGGCGCCCAAATTGTATGAAGAGGATTCACCTTTTTGAAGCGTCCTTTGATCGCC
>JBGZJM010000089.1:0-10736 GCA_041848845.1 Petrimonas sp.
CAACTCGGGTATTCCTGTTCTGGGTATAAACACCGGGAGGCTGGGTTTTCTTGCCGATGTCAATTTTAGCGATTTGAAAGAAACGCTCCGCGAGATTTTTGCCGGTGAATATGAGATTGAAAAACGCTCCTTGCTTGAAGTGACTGTAAATGAAACGAATCGTGCCTTGAACGAAGTGGCAATACTCAAACAGGACACGGCATCGATGCTCACTATTCATACGTACATAGACGACGATTTTCTCACGTCGTATCAGGCCGACGGGTTGATTGTCGCCACGCCGACCGGCTCCACGGCCTATTCGTTAAGCGTGGGAGGTCCCATCCTCGTGCCTAATTCTCCCAGTATGGTTCTGTCGCCCATCGCTCCCCACAATTTGACCTCGAGGCCGCTGGTCGTGCAAGACGACGCGAAAATCAGACTGAAAATCGAAAGCCGCAGCAACAGTTTTCTGGTTTCCTTAGACGGACAGTCGCAGGTTTGCCACGCGAGAACCGGGATAGAAATCCAAAAAGCGGACTACATGCTCAAGGTGGTAAAGCGCCAAGGCCATACCTTTTACGAAACGCTTCGCGACAAGCTGATGTGGGGCGTTGACGTGAGGAGAAAATAACGAACGATAAAGCGGTGCGATGATTTACTCTTCCGCTTTCACCTCTTCAAAGGGCAGGAGTTTGTCGAGCCCGATGATCAGCAGGTAAAAGATGGCCATAAAAACAAAAATGCCCGTTATGCCTATTGCGGCAATCCATAGGGTAGTTTCTATTGTTGATGTCATGATTGTCATTTTTTTCTCCCGCTTACGCAAACAGCGGAACCAACGTTAAGATAATACCTCCCGCGACCACCGATCCGATCTGTCCGCCCACGTTGGCGCTGATGGCCGGCATGAGCAGGTAGTTGTAGGGGTCTTCCTTTTGCCCCATCTGGTGGATGACGCGTGCCGACATCGGAAACGCGGAGATGCCGCAGGCGCCCACCATGGGGTTGATCTTGTTGCCTTCCTTGCGGAAAAGGTTGAGGAATTTCGCAAAAATCACTCCGCCGAACGTGTCGAAGACGAAAGCAAACAATCCCAGCGCAATGATAAGCAAGGTGTCAATGCGGACGAAGCGGTCGGAAGTCATGGTGCTGGCAATGGTGATCCCCAGCAATATGGTGACCAGGCTGGCCAGTTCGTTCTGGGCGGAGAGCGACAATTTGTTCAATACTCCGCATTCGCGGATCAGGTTGCCGAACATCAGGAATCCGATCAGCGCCAGCGATGATGGCGCTATGATGCCGGCGACGATCGTGACGACTATGGGAAAAGCAATCAGCGCTTTTTTCGAAATTTTCTTGTTGGCGTGCCCGCTCCCCGACATTCTTATCAAGCGCTCTTTCCTTGAAGTCAGCAGCCGGATGACCGGCGGTTGAATAATCGGAACCAGCGCCATGTAGGAATAGGCTGCTACCGAAATTGGCCCCAACAGGTTAGGCGCAAACCGGGAGGCCACCACGATGGAGGTTGGCCCGTCAGCCGCGCCGATAATACCGATGGAGGCGGCCTCTCTCAAATCGTAACCCAGGAGCGAAGCCAGTACCATGGTCATGAAAATACCGAACTGCGCCGCCGCTCCGAACAAAAGCAGCGAGGGGCTGCGGAACAGCGGTGAGAAATCGATCATGGCCCCGATAGCGATGAAAATCAGCAAGGGAAATATCTCCGTTGCAATCCCTGCCTGGAAGAAGACGTTGAGAACACCCTCTACCGCTTCTCCCGTGGTGGGATCGATCTGCGTGATGGCCGACGATAGGGGGATATTCACCAGAATGGCCCCGAAGCCCATGGGCAGGAGCAGGGTGGGTTCATAATTTTTGGCAATGGCCAGATAGATGAGAATCAGTCCGATGGTTATCATCACCAGGTCTTGCCATGTCATTCCTGCAACGGCAGGCATCAGTTGTTCAAATCCCATAGTTCACAGACATTTAAATATATAGATTGTTAATGTATATTTTTGCTGCCGACCGTTAACCGTCGGCAACACGGCGGACAATCTGACGAAAGGCCAAAAGCCGATGGCCGGTAACAGCGCACGGAAAAATATATTGGCGTAAATGTACGTTTTTATTCTTGAAAAGTGTAAAAATTATGACAAAAAAACACACCTCATGCAACCCCCTTGAATGATTTACTTATCGTTCCGCTTTTTCCGGGTCTTTCCGTTTGGCCGCAGGTTTAGTCCATTTGATAAATTGCATCGTGAAATAGTTTTTTGGACTCTTCTTCTGTTAAAAACTCATTATTCTCCGCGGCTTCCATACCATCCTGAATTGACTTCCTTGCTGCTTCCGACACATTTACTTTATTATTTTCGACCGTGGTAAAACGCACTTTCATTTCCTCAAGCAATGCTTTGATGATTTTACTCTGGCGTCTGGAATTGGGACTTATCGTTATTGTTTCCATATTGTCTTGCTTTTATAACCTCAAAGATATAAAACCGCTCCTTATTATCAAAACCGAACAATAAAAGATAAGAGCATCTCCTTTCTTTAGAGATGCCCTGTGTCTGAAGTCTATCTGCCTGAGGGTTTAATGTCTGTCTTAATACAGGAACCCGAGCATGATACCGGCAGCGACTGCCGAGCCGATAACTCCGGCCACGTTGGGTCCCATGGCGTGCATGAGCAGATAGTTGCTCGGGTTGTATTCCAACCCCACCACTTGCGATATGCGCGCCGCATCGGGTACTGCCGAAACTCCCGCATTTCCGATAAGCGGATTGATCTTGTTGTCTTTTCTCAAAAATAAATTGAAGAACTTGACAAACAGGATTCCCGCGCAGGTGGCTACCACGAAAGAAAAGGCGCCAATGACGAAAATCTTTACCGATTCGGGACGCAGGAAGGTAGTGGCTTGCGTGGATGCCCCTACCGTTAATCCCAACAGGATGGTGATGGTGTCGATCAGCGGCCCCCGGGCCGTTTCCGCCAAACGGCGCGTCACGCCCGACTCTTTCAGCAGGTTGCCGAAAAAGAGCATACCCAGCAACGGAAGCCCCGAAGGCACCAGAAAAGTGGTCAGCAACAGGCCTATTATGGGAAACAATATTTTTTCGGTTTGCGAAACCACGCGAGGGGGCTTCATCTTAATCATGCGCTCTTTAGAGGTAGTTAACCACCTCATAAAAGGCGGTTGAATCACCGGGACCAATGCCATGTAGGAATAGGCCGATATGGCTACCGCGCCCAGCAGTTGCGGAGCCAGCTTCGAGGTAAGGAAGATAGCCGTCGGGCCGTCTGCCCCGCCGATAATGCCGATGGCGCCCGCTTCGTTGGGGGCAAACCCCCATTGCAAGGCAACGATGTAGGCTCCAAAAATCCCGAACTGGCAGGCTGCGCCTATGAGGAAGAGCTTGGGGTTCGCGATCAGCGACGAGAAGTCGGTCATCGCTCCGATTCCCATAAAGATAAGCGGGGGATACCAACCTTTCACAACGCCTTGATACAGGATATTGAGTACCGAACCCTCTTCGTAGATTCCCACCTGCAAGCCGGCTGCCTCGTTGAACGGGATGTTTCCGATAAGAATGCCAAAACCGATGGGGATTAACAGCAACGGTTCGTATTCTTTTGCGATGGCCAGGTATATAAAGATCAGGCCGAACAGAATCATGATGATATGACCGCTGCCGGCGTTGGCCATTCCGGTATAGTCCCAGAATGTTTTCAGGTTGTCGCCCAAAGTCAGAAGTGTGTTCATTTTTTCTTTACTTATTCTATGGTTACTAATTCGGCTCCCTCAAGTACAGAGTCTCCTTTGTTAACCAGGATTCCTGTTATCTTTCCGTTGGCGTTTGACAAGATGTTGTTCTCCATTTTCATGGCTTCCAGCACCATGATGGTTTGTCCTTTCTTCACCGTATCGCCTGCCTGGCAGCGAATGTCGAGAATAATTCCGGGAAGCGGAGACTGGATGGTGTTTTTCCCGGTTGAGTCTTTCGGCCTGGTGACAAGCGGAGTTGAGGTTGTTTGCGGCGTGGGCGTGGTGATGGCTTGTTTTTTTATTTTTGAAAGCGGCTTGCTTTCCTTTTTTTCGAGTTCTACTTTATACGGTGTCCCGTTCACTTCAAGTTCAACGACAGAACTATCGGAGTTATTGATAATCACGCGGTAGGGAGCACCGTTGATTTTATAATTGAATTCTTTCATAAGGAATATTTCTTTCTGGGTAAGTGAATTAATGAATTATCTGTGGGGATACTGGCGCAAGGTGTATAATTTGGAACTCCAGGGGGAGTATTTGCGTCGGACTTCGCTGATGGTAAGGATTGTGCTTTCAACATCATGAACGTCTTGATTCAGCTCGTGAATTGCAGCGGATATGGCGGCCAACACCTCGCCGGTAAGCAGGCTCTCGCCCCTTACGGCCGATAGGGTGCCTGCGCTGGCAACACGTTTGTTGGAAATGTTTTTCGCTGTATTCCCGATCGCTTTGAAGATAAAGTACAGCAAGATCAGTCCCATGAAAACCACCAGCATTGAGGTAATGGTTATGGTTACTCCAATGGGATCGTGCTCTTGCAGTGAGACCACCTTTGGATTTTCTTCCAGAACCGCATTGTTGCTGCTTGGGGTTGTTCGTTCAAGCTGGGTGGCCAGCGGATTGCCGTTTTGATCGTATTTGATACCGTCGTCCGGATAACCGTAAGTCTTGTCGGCCGGTAATCCCGCAGGAATGATTATCTCATCCAGCAAAGTTTTTCCGTCATTTTCATACAATGCGATGTAGTTGTCTTTGCTCGGATCGAGTTTGAAATTCACGTGAAAGGTTCCGTTAAACGGCTCGTTGTCTGCCCAGAACAGCGCATGCTGGCGGGGAGGGATTTTTGTGAGGACATCCCCCCGGGGAATCGGATATTTCTTCGGGTTGTCGGGATCATCGGTAAGGTATCTTCCTCCCAGATCCTGGGTTTTATACGTATTGTTGAAGATCTCGATCCATCCGTTTCGCTGCCCGAAGTTGTCCATAAAGCCGGTTTGGTTATCCACCAGAACCTCGTTGATCACCCAATGCGGATTTTCATCTTTTAGGGTACAACTCACAAGAAGTATCAATGCAGACAAAAACAACAGTTGTTTTAATTTATTCATGCTTATGTAAATTATAACGGTAAATTATCGTGTTTCTTGGGAGGGTTGGTCAGCTTTTTGGTTTGCAGTTGCTGTAATGCCCTGATAACACGGAAACGGGTATTTCTCGGTTCGATCACATCGTCGATATAGCCGTAGCGGGCAGCGTTATAAGGATTGCAGAAAAGGTTGTTGTATTCGTTCTTCTTTTCGTCCAGCACTTCCTCCTGTTTTTTCGGGTCTTTTTCGGCAGCGATTTCCTTGCTGTAGAGAACTTCCACGGCTCCGTCGGCACCCATCACTGCGATTTCGGCACTTGGCCAGGCGTAGTTGATGTCTCCGCGAAGTTGCTTGCAACTCATGACGATGTGTGCTCCTCCGTACGATTTGCGCAGCGTTACGGTCACTTTTGGGACCGTGGCTTCGCCGTAGGCGTAAAGTAGTTTCGCACCGTGGGTGATCACACCGCCGTATTCCTGTCCGGTACCGGGAAGGAAACCGGGCACGTCAACCAGCGATACGAGGGGAATGTTGAAAGCGTCGCAGAAGCGGACAAAACGGGCAGCCTTGCGCGAAGCGTTGATGTCGAGAACACCGGCCAGGTATTTGGGTTGGTTGGCAACTATTCCAACGGATTGACCGTTAAAACGCGCGAAACCCACGATGACGTTTCTTGCATAGTCGGCGTGCACTTCCAGGAATTCACCGTTATCGACAATGGCGCCGATGACTTCATACATGTCGTAGGGTTTGTTGGCGCTGTCGGGGATGATTTCGTTCAAGCCGTCTTCCAGCCTGTCGATCGGGTCGGTGCTTTTGAATACCGGCGGTTCTTCCAGGTTGTTTTGCGGAATGTAGGACAACAGTTTTTGAATCATCTGTATGGCGTCTTCTTCGGTTTGGGCGGAGAAATGGGCCACACCCGATTTTGACGTATGCACTGAGGCCCCGCCCAGTTGTTCCTGTGTGACATCTTCTCCGGTAACTGTTTTCACCACTTTGGGTCCGGTAAGGAACATGTAGGAAGTTCCCTGGGTCATGATGTTGAAGTCGGTCAGGGCAGGGGAATATACGGCGCCTCCCGCACAGGGTCCGAAAATGCCTGAAATCTGTGGAATCACACCCGAGGCTAAAATGTTGCGTTGAAAAATTTCGGCGTAACCTGCCAAGGCGTTGATCCCCTCCTGGATGCGCGCGCCTCCGGAATCGTTGATGCCGATAAGCGGGGCGCCCATCTTCATGGCCTGATCCATCACCTTGCAAATTTTTTGCGATTGCATTTCGGATAACGAACCGCCCGATACGGTAAAGTCCTGGGCAAAAACATAAACCAGACGTCCCTGGATAGTGCCGTATCCGGTAACAACTCCGTCGCCAAGGAATTTGGTTTTTTCCATGCCGAAGTTGTGACAACGGTGTTCCACAAACATGTCGAATTCTTCAAAACTTCCTTCGTCAAGAAGCATGGCCAGACGTTCGCGAGCTGTGTATTTGCCTTTCAGGTGCTGAGACTCGATTCTTTTCTCACCACCGCCTAAGCGAGCTTTTTCTCGTAATTGGATAAGCTCTTTGACTTTTTCGAGTTGGATACTCATAAGATTATTATTTGTTATGAATTAATTTTTGTTCTCTTGTTGAATGAATTGCTGGTGCGCAATCACGGGTTTGCCGTCCCGTTTTGCCTGCTCAGGGATGCTCGCACAGTTCGGTCAATACGCTGCCGGTCGATTTGGGGTGCAAGAAAGCGATGTTCAGCCCTTCGGCGCCGGCACGGGGTTGTGTGTCGATAAGGCGTACGCCTTTTGCTTCGATTTCGCGGAGAGACTCGCTCAGGTTTTTGGCGGCAAAAGCAATGTGATGGATGCCTTCCCCTTTTTTTTCGATGAATTTGGCAACGGTGCTCTCTTCGCTGGTAGGTTCCAACAGTTCGATCTTTGTTTGGCCGATCCTGAAAAAGGCTGTTTTTACTTTTTGATCTTCAACCGTTTCGATGTTGTAGCATTTCAGGCCCAGAACGCCTTCATAATAAGGGAGTTGTTCTTCGATGCTCTTTACGGCAATGCCGATGTGTTCGATGTGTGTTAATTCCATATTACTTGATGAATTGATTATTTTATTTAGAGAATGCAAAGGTAAGACTTTTAAGTTGTATGATAAAATTTATTTTTACGTTTTAAATGGAAGAGATTTCAAGTACTTCGAGCAGTTCGGGGCTAATGTCCCGATCCTTTTTTATGGCGCGTTTAAACGGTACGTAATCGATTTCGTTTTCACGGATACCGATCATCACGTTGCGCTGATTTTCCAGTAAAGCCTGAATGGCCGCAATTCCCATCCTGCTTGCCAGGATACGGTCTTGCGCCGTGGGTGAGCCTCCGCGCTGCAAGTGGCCTAAAATGGAAACACGCACATCGTACTGGGGATACTGTTTTTTTACCCGCTCCGCCAGGCTCATGGCCCCGCCCGTGATTTCACTTTCGGTTACAAGAACCATGCTGCTGCTTTTCGATTTGCGGAAACCCTGATCGATAAGTTCCGCCAGCTGGTCTTTTTCCATGCTTATTTCAGGGATTATGGCCGCTTCGGCACCCGAGGCTATCGCGCTGTTGAGGGCCAGGTAGCCGCAGTTTCGCCCCATCACTTCCACAAAGAAAAGCCGCTCGTGTGACGTGGCCGTGTCGCGGATTTTATCCATCGATTGCATGATGGTATTCAAGGCCGTATCGTAGCCGATGGTGGTGTCGGTTCCGTTCAGGTCGTTGTCGATGGTTCCCGGCAGCCCCACAATCGGGATATTGTATTCATTGGCAAATACTCCGGCGCCGGTCAGCGATCCGTCGCCGCCGATGACCACGAGCGCGTCTATTCCGTGCCGTTGCATGTTTTCGTAAGCTGTCTTTCTTCCGGCTTCGGTCATAAACTCCTCGCACCGGGCGGTTTTGAGTATGGTTCCGCCCTGTTGGATGATGTTGCTTACGCTGTTGGTCTTAAACTCTTCTATTTCGTTGCTGATAAGTCCTCGGTATCCTCTGTATATGCCAAAAACCCGCATGCCGTTAAAGATTGCGGCGCGCGTTACGGCACGAATGGCAGCATTCATGCCCGGTGCATCTCCTCCGGAAGTAAGTACGCCGATGCTTTTTACATTTGAATCCATTTCTAAAATTAGTCCTTTTTTAAATCGGGTGAACCTGAATACAATCGGCAGCAAAGGTAAATTTTTTTTAGGAGGTGCACAAAAAAAGCAGCTTTAAAAAGCAGCTTTTTCAACTTTCATTTCCGGTATGAGCTCCGATATTTTTTTGGCAACGGCCTCCATCTGCCACATGGGTGTTGAGGTGGCTCCGCAAATGCCGATAGTGGTGTCATTCCGGATCCATTCCGGATCCAGTTGGTCGGGATGATGGATCAGGTGCGAGTTCCGGTTGTACTTTTCACATTCGGCAAAAAGGACTTTCCCGTTGGAACTTTTTTCTCCTGCGATGAAAATAACGAGGTCGTGATTCTTGGCAAATTCCTGCATGTCGGGTACGCGATTGGAGACCTGGCGGCAAATGGTATCGTAAAATTCAAACGTGGCGCCACCTTTCATCCGTGCTTTTATCAATTCCCCAATTTCCTGAAATCCGTCCAGCGGTTTCGTCGTTTGTGAAAACAGGCTTATGTCGCGTGAGAAGTCGAGTTTGTCTATGTCTTCTTTCTTTTCGATTACTATGGCCGATTCATCGGTCTGGCCCATCAGTCCGTTTACCTCGGCATGGCCTTTTTTCCCGAATATCACTATTTGTCCATCTTCATTTTGTTTGGTGATGAATTTCTTTTTGATTCGTTTCTGCAACCCGAGAACGACCGGGCAGGATGCGTCAATCAGTTCTATGTTGTTTTCCTTTGCTATCTGGTAGGTGCTTGGGGGCTCCCCGTGGGCGCGAAGCAGAACGCGGACATTCCTGAGTTTTTTAAATTCATCGTGGTTGATGGTAATCAATCCCATTTTGGCGAGACGCTCCACTTCAATGTTATTGTGAACGATATCGCCCAAACAGTAAAGCGTTCCCCCTTTTTTCAGTTCCTCCTCGGCTTTGCTGATAGCTTTGGCTACCCCGAAACAGCAGCCCGATTGCTTGTCTATCTCTATTTTACTCATTTTGCCTTGTGATTTTGTTAAACATGTCCATGGCCCATTGCAATTGTTCCGTAACGGTTATGTGCGAATTATCCAGCTCGATGGCATCGGCCGCTTTTCGTAACGGACTCTCCGCACGGGTGGTATCCCTTTCGTCTCTTTCGAGGACGTTGGCGAGGGTCTCTTCGTAGGTAACGGGATTGCCTTTGGCCTGAAGCTCTTCGTAACGGCGTTGCGCGCGGACTTCGGGTGATGCCGTGAGAAAAATTTTGAATTCCGCGTCCGGAAAAACCACTGTTCCGATATCCCTGCCGTCCATCACCACTCCTTTCTTTTTCCCCATTGCCTGTTGCTGGCGTACCAGCTCCCTGCGCACGAATCCCAAGGCGCTCACGCGGCTAGCACCGTTCCCTATCTCCAGGGAACGGATCTCTTTTTCTACGTTCTCACCGTTTAGATAAGTTTCCTGTTCTCCTTCCGGATTTGTTCTAAAGGAAATGTTTATCCCCGGGATATGCTTTTGTAACGCGGCCTCATCAACTTGCGTATCGGTCATCCATCCGTTACGGTATGCAAACAGGGCTACCGCCCTGTACATGGCTCCGCTGTCTATATAAGTATAACCTAATTCCCTTGCCAATCCCTTGGCTATAGTACTTTTGCCACATGACGAGAAGCCATCTACGGCGATATTTATTTTTTCCATTCCTGTTGGTTGTTTATAAAAACAGTAAAAGCGGATACTGTCTTTATAAACAACCACAAAGATGGAATGTTTTCACCACAATGGGTTTTAACACAAAACCCGGCCAGACAATCCGGCTGTAAAGAAAAGCGATTCAACCTTTCCCGATTCAATCGTCAGGTTGATTTGCCGCCGGTGTCGTTTGTGCTTATGAGTCAATCCTCCAAAAAATTCGGATACATGTAATCCGTTGCCGGGACAAAAGTCTCCTTGATGGTCTGCGGAGAAACCCAGCGAAGCAGGTTAAAGACGGAGCCGGCCTTGTCGTTCGTGCCCGATGCGCGGCCGCCGCCGAACGGCTGCTGGTCAACCACGGCGCCGGTGGGTTTGTCGTTGATGTAAAAATTGCCGGCGGTATGGGTGAGTCGGGCGGTCATTTTCTCTATATTGGCCCTGTCGGCAGAGAAGATGGCTCCCGTGAGCGCGTAATCGGTGGTTGTGTCAAGAATATCCAATGTCTCGTCCAACTTTTCCGGATCGTACACATAAACGGTGAGTATGGGCCCGAAAAGTTCCTCTTTCATCGTGACGTAGTCGGGTTTCCGGGCAAGAATAACCGTCGGTTCAACGAAATAGCCTTTCGACTTGTCGCAGTTTCCGCCCATGATTACTTCGGCATCGGGCGATTGTCGCGCGTCTGCAATCTCTTTTGCCAGTTTATCGAACGATTCTTCATCGATGACCGCGTTGATGAAATTGGTAAAATCTTCGGGCACGCCCGTTTTTATCGATTTTAAATCCTCCTCCATG
>JBGZJM010000090.1:0-4371 GCA_041848845.1 Petrimonas sp.
ATGTTGAAATCGACTCCATATTACGTGATAAAAGTTTCTCACGAATACGACCTGTTGGGCTTTTTAGGTTTCAAGTTCGGCGGCCAGGATAAAATCGAGAAAAACTGCGATTGCAACTCCCTGACACTTGCCCCCAACCGGTTTGGGGTGGATAAAATGTACTTCAATATTTCGCCTACTTTCGATTATGTCAAACGAAAAGGAAGCGGAAAGATTTAAATTATCCTTCTCTTTGTTATTCAAACGACTGCAAAAATGCAACTTCAACAAAAAATAGATCAACTTTTTATTGAACAGCAAAGAGATTGGGAACAACTGAGGACTGCCACGGAACGGCTCGATCACATAAAGGTAAAGGAATTCAATTGGGGAAATGAACTAAAAGTGGACATTCAGTTCAATCCGTCTCGGATAGAATCTGTTTCTGCCAAAGTGGACAAGGGTAGCCTCGAAAAACGGCCCTGTTTCCTGTGCGAGAAAAACCGCCCGAAAGTTCAGTCGGGAATCCCGTTTCTCGATAAGTACATCATTCTCCTCAATCCCTTTCCAATCTTACGCAATCACCTGACTATCGCATTACACTCGCACGTTCCGCAACGTATCCGTAAAAAAACAGGCGATATGCTGACACTCGTCGAGCTTCTGCCCCAGTACATTGTCTTCTATAACGGCCCAAAGTGCGGGGCGTCGGCTCCCGACCACTTTCACTTGCAGGCAGGGTTAAAGTCTACCATGCTGATGGCCGGAGAAAACGAGCTTCGATCCTGTCTGGTTGTTGAAAGCACTTCGAAATCAGAGGTCGAAGAACGTTTCGAAGATGTGTATCAATACCTGCACAGCCGACAGCCCGATGAGGAAGAACCGTTGTTCAACCTCATTGCATTTGTGGAAAATAACCGCTACGTGCTGCATATTTTTCCACGCAAGGCTCACCGTCCCAGGCAGTTTTATGAAGAGGGCAAGCGGCAGCTGCTTGTCAGCCCGGGCGCCATTGATATGGCCGGACTGATCATCACGGTACGTGAAGAGGATTTTAATAAAATCGGAAAAGAAGAGATAGTAGACATTTATTCCCAGGTTTCTATGCCGATAATATAAATTAACATAAAAAGACATTGGTATGGAATTCGCAGATATTCTTTTAAAACGGATCGAAGAAGAAAATGAATTAAAACGGCCGGTAAATGCCCTTATCTGTTTTTCAAAAGTGAAGACGGGAAAGGCCCTGGGAGCACTCGTGAATAAAATGGCCCGCTTCAGGCCCGACAAATCATCCGTCACGTTGTTAAATTTAATTGACGCCGAACAGGCAAAACACATCCGGGACGAGAACGCGTATAAATCCGAATTGTTTTCCGACATCATCCAACTCAGCGAGGCAAACAAGCTTTCCGTCCGTACGTTTGTCAAACAGTCGGAAAACTATGTGGAAGACATCCTGCGTACTGCCGGGGAGTATAACTGCAACCTGGTGTTGCTGGGGATAGGAAGTTCTGTTTTCAACTCCTCCCTTTGGCATAAATACCTTAAATTAAGAGAGGATAACAACCTTCCGGAATCTGATCTCCAGCACCTTGACGAAAAAGCCGCCACATCGTTGAACAATGTATCCACACTGCTTGCCCGCAATAAGCTTTCAACCGGAATATTTGTCGAGAACAACTATTCGGATGCCAACCGGCTTTTCGTGCCCATCCTCCATAAGGAAGACGCTTATTCGTTTCCCTATTTTTATCAAATGGCAAAAAATCCGGACGTGACGGTAACCGTGTGGGATGCTATCGGACTTATGAAATCCGACCAGAAGTTCCAGAAACTTTTTCAGTTTATCGCAAAGAAAACCGATGGGCGGGTAAAGTTGTGGGACAATAACAAAAAGATTGAGCTCGACCTCATCCAACAGCAAGACCTGATGATTATCGGGTTCAACGGCTGGGAAAAGCTTATCGGCTCGGCACTTTCCTGGACTCACTGTCTTCCTTCGGTCTTGATTATCAAAGACAATAAACAGACACTGAAATGAACCTGAACGAAGCGACAAAAACACATGCCGGTATCCTGGCTTTTGTTGAAAGCTACCGGTTGAAGGACGCTTTCGACAGTTTAAAGTCATGGGCTGCCAATCTGCAAAACTGGACTGCGGCGGAAAAAATATCGGAACTCGAGACCAACTACAAGTATATGATTCACTACCTTGTTGAAGGCAACAAGGATCCCGAACAACAAAAAATTTACCAGCGCCTGGTCCGCGAAATATTCATGCTGGCCGACGATTTGCTGGAACAGTGGCAAACCCGCAACAGTTCTTCCGTCTTTTTCGAGAAAGTAAGGATGGCCAATGTGCGCCAACCCTTATCCATAGAAGAGTACCGGGACATTATCATCCGCCAGATCGATACCTTTTCAGTCATCGGTCTTTTGCCCGACGGCGAGGAAAAGCAGACCCGGACCAGACAAAACACGGTAAAACAGGAGCGCACCATACAGGATCTCTTTAACGCCTTTTTTTCTTCGCCACGGGCAAAAGAAGAAGAGGATAAAGCATATCGCGAATTCCTTGGTCATGCCGGTATTCCCGTTCCGGTCAAATGCATGCTGATCTCCGCCCTCACGATGAACGTTCTGCAACGTTTCGACCCGCGGAAGGTGAAACTGTTATTCGACAGCTGCAGCCACGCCGAACCCGAAATCTCGTTGCGGGCCATAGTAGGCATTGTAGCCGTGCTCAGACAATACAAAAACCGCTGGAAGTATTACCCCGAAATCACCGGCAGGTTGTCGGTAATGGCGGATGATGCGGTTTTCGCGCGCCGCCTCATGACGGTTATCATCCAGTTTATTCAGGCACACGAAACCGAAAAAATCACCAAAAAGCTTACGGAGGAGATCATTCCCGAAATGATGAAACTCAGCCCGATGATCGGGAAGAAAATAAACCTGGAAGAGTGGATGGGCGAAAGCGGGTTGGAGGAAAAGAATCCCGAGTGGCAAAAAATTCTGGATGAGGCCGGATTAACGGATAAACTGCAGGAGTTTACCGACATGCAGATGGGCGGCGCGGATGTGTTCCACTCCACTTTCTCCAACCTGAAGAATTATCCGTTCTTCAACGAGATGAGCAACTGGTTTCTGCCGTTCGACAAGCGACACAGTTCCTTGCAACCCTTCTTTTCGGACAAACCGGAGAGTGAAAGCCTGCTTTCCGCTATGCTCAACACTTCCATGATCTGCAATTCGGACAAATACTCATTCTGCTTCAGCATAATGGTTATGCCCGGACAATACCGCGACATGATGGCGGCACAACTGGGAGCGGAAAGCGAGGAACTGAAAAAAATGGCTGAAGAGGAACTCCTGCTCAATCCGTATCAAAAAGAAGAAACCATTTGCAAGCAATATGTCCAGGATCTATACCGGTTTTTCAAGCTTTATCCGCGTAAAACCGATTTTGTCGATATTTTCGCAGCCCCTCTTGACTATCATCGGCTGAAACCGTTCCGTCCTGTTGTTGCGGAAGCAAAGAACCTCGAACGTATAGCCCTGTATTATTTCGAGAAAAACAACTTCCGGGAAGCGGGCGAAGCATACCTGATGCTGGCAAGAAAAGGAGCCCCTACAAGCGAGACCTGGCAGAAAATCGGCTATTGTTACCAGATGCAGGGTAAAGTAAAAGAAGCGCTGGAAGCTTATTTGAAAGCTGATCTTATGGACGAGAACAACCCCTGGGTGTTGCGTCGCATGGCCCATTGCTATCGTTTGCTCAAAGAGCCCGAAAGCGCATTGCAACATTATCGTCGGCTGGAGCAACTCAAACCCGACGACCTGAACATACAGCTCAATATCGGCCACTGCTACCTGGAACTTGGCGAATACGCCGAAGCGCTGAATTGTTACTTTAAGGTAGATTTATTGAGTCCTCACGATACCCGGGCATGGCGCTCCATCGCCTGGTGTGCGTTCTTATCCCGTAAATTCGACGTTGCCCGGCGGTACTATGCCCAAATCATCGAAAACAAACCCAATACTCACGACTACCTGAATGCCGGACACGTGGAATTCTGTCTCTCCAATACCAAAAAAGCCGTTGAAATGTATCTCCAGGCCGTGAAGTCGGCGGGCAGCTTCCCCGCTTTTAAATCGCTGTTCGATGAAGACCTGGACGAACTCCGGGCAGCCGGAGTCGATATGGAGGTTTTACCCATTATCCTGGATAAGGTGAGGTATGAGGTAAAATAAAAAAGCCCCCGATATTTCTATCGTGGGCTTTCAGTAAAGGACGGCGGCTACCTGCTCTCCCGCTCTGTGTGCAGTACCATCGGCGCAATCGGGCTTAACTTCTCTGTTCGGAATGGGAAGAGGTGGATCCCCGAC
>JBGZJM010000091.1:0-16829 GCA_041848845.1 Petrimonas sp.
AAGATTATCGGTTCCTTTGATAATATCACTGCATCGGAACCGGAAAAATCTCTTGTGGTTGGTAAGAGAAGTACGGGTGGACGCAACCATCGCGGTAAAATGACGATAGGTTACAGGGGGGGCGGACACAAAAAACGTTTTCGTTTTATCGATTTCAAGAGAACAAAAGACGGAGTTCCTGCCGTTGTAAAAAGCATTGAATACGATCCTAACCGCTCTGCACGCATCGCGTTGCTTTATTATGCCGATGGAGAAAAAACGTATATCCTTGCTCCCAACGGATTGGAAGTTGGAACCACAGTGATGTCGGGACCGGATGCCGCTCCCGAAGTTGGCAATACGCTGCCTTTGGCAAACATACCCCTCGGTACGGTGATTCATAACGTTGAGTTGCGTCCGGGACAAGGTGCAAAAATGGTACGTTCGGCCGGAACGTTCGCCCAGTTGGTTTCGCGTGAAGATAAATACGCGATTATCAAAATGCCTTCAGGAGAAGTTCGTAAAATTCTTGCCACATGTAAAGCTACTATAGGAAGTGTTGGTAATTCAGACCATGCTCTGCAACAATCAGGTAAAGCCGGCCGTTCAAGATGGCTCGGACGTCGTCCGCACACACGCGGGGTTGTTAAAAACCCGGTTGACCACCCCATGGGTGGTGGTGAAGGCCGCGCGTCGGGAGGCCACCCGCGTTCGCCCAAGGGTATTTATTCAAAGGGCTTGAAAACAAGAGCTCCGAAAAAGCATTCTTCTAAATACATCGTGGAAGGAAGAAAGAAAAAGTAACCTGATTAACAAGTAAGAATTATGAGCAGATCATTAAAAAAAGGTCCGTATATCAACATAAAATTAGAGAAGAAAGTGAGCGACATGAACGAGAGCGGTAAAAAGGCTGTCGTAAAAACATGGGCACGCGCTTCAATGATTTCCCCCGATTTCGTGGGCCACACTATTGCTGTACACAACGGAAACAAATTTATTCCGGTGTATATTACCGAAAACATGGTAGGACATAAGTTAGGTGAATTTGCGGTAACACGCACATTCCGCGGACATTCCGGCAACAGAAAGAAATAATCGGCGGGTTTAACTGAATAAAAATAGAAAAGACATGAGTGCTAGAAAAAGAATATCAGCAGAACGACGGAAGGAAAACCGCAGAGAGGTTGCTTTAGCCGTGTTGAGAAATGCTCCTTCCTCGCCCCGGAAAATGCGATACGTCGCAGATATGGTGCGCGGGATGGAAGTTTTTAAGGCATTGGGCGTTTTGAAGTTCTCCGGCAAAGAGGCATCGAGAAGAGTTGAAAAATTATTGCTCTCGGCCATCGCTAACTGGGAACAGAAAAACGAACGCAAAGCCGAAACGGGCGAACTTTACATCAAAACAATTTCTGTTGACGAAGGGGCTACGCTGAAGAGACTTCGTCCTGCCCCGCAAGGCCGCGGCTACAGAATCCGCAAACGTTCAAATCACGTGACAATTGTGGTAGATACTTATAAAAAAGAACAAGAACAAAATTAATACAGGCAGATGGGACAAAAAGTAAATCCGATAGCAAATCGTTTGGGAATCATCAAAGGATGGGACTCTAATTGGTACGGTGGAGATAATTACGGCGAAATGATGCTGGAAGACAGCAAAATCCGCACTTATTTGAACGCTCGTCTGGCCAAAGCAAGTGTTTCTCGCATTGTCATTGAAAGAACGCTGAAATTAGTTACCATCACTATCTGTACTGCCCGTCCGGGAATTATTATCGGTAAAGGTGGCCAGGAAGTGGACAAGCTGAAAGAGGAGTTGAAGAAAATAACCGACAAGGATGTTCAGATCAATATCTTCGAGATAAAGAAACCCGAGTTGGATGCGGTTATCGTGGCCAACAACGTTGCCCGCCAGGTGGAAGGCAAGATTGCTTACCGCCGTGCGGTTAAAATGGCCATCGCATCTACCATGAGGATGGGAGCCGAAGGCATAAAAATTCAAATCTCAGGCCGGTTGAACGGCGCCGAAATGGCCCGGTCGGAAATGTATAAAGAGGGAAGAACTCCGTTGCATACCTTCCGTGCCGACATCGATTACGCTCACGCGGAAGCGTTGACCAAAGTAGGGTTGATCGGCATCAAGGTTTGGATCTGCAGAGGTGAGATCTACGGTAAAAAAGACCTGGCGCCTTCGTTCGCGTCTTCCAAGGAAAATCGTTCACAAGGCGGTGGCGGACGCAGCGACAGGGGAAATCGCCCCGAAGGAGGCAGAGGTGCCAGAAGAAACAGAAGAAATAACAACAAAAACGCATAAACCAATATGTTACAACCGAAAAAATCAAAATTTAGAAGACAGCAGAAAGGCCGCATGAAAGGCTTCGCCGGTCGCGGTAATCAGCTGGCATTCGGTTCGTTCGGGATAAAATCGTTACAATCAAAATGGATCACCGGCAATCAGATCGAGGCTGCCCGTGTTGCCGTAACACGCTATATGCAACGCCAGGGACAAGTCTGGGTACGCATCTTCCCCGATAAACCGATAACCAAGAAACCTGCTGAAGTACGTATGGGTAAAGGAAAAGGTAATCCCGAAGGGTACGTGGCTCCTGTTACTCCCGGAAGAATTATTTTCGAAGTCGAAGGTGTACCGTACGATGTGGCAAAAGAGGCGCTGCGCCTGGCGGCACAGAAATTGCCGGTTACGACAAAATTCGTTGTCAGAAGAGATTATGAACAACCCCAAAATTAATTCGTAAGGCATGAAATCAAAAAAACAGGAATACAGGGAGTTATCGGATAAGGATTTGAAAGAAAGGTTGGATGCCGAACAGGCGGATCTGATCCGTACCAGGATTTATCACTCAACTACTCCGCTCGACAATTCAGGTTCGATAAGGGAAAAACGCAGAAACATCGCACGTATTCAGACTGAATTGCGCGCTCGTGAATTGAAAAAAGCTTAATAATTATAATGGAAACGAGAAATTTAAGAAAAGAAAGAATCGGGGTCGTTTTCAGCAACAAGATGGAAAAAACCGTCACCGTTACTGTAAAATGGAAAGAAAAACACCCTATATATGGGAAGTTCGTTAATAAAACGAAGAAATTTCACGCCCATGATGAAAAGAATGACTGTAACATAGGGGATACAGTGCGTATAATGGAAACACGTCCTTTGAGCAAAACAAAGAGATGGAGAGTGGTTGAAGTAATAGAAAGGGCCAAGTAAGATGATACAGCAAGAATCAAGACTAAACGTGACCGACAACAGCGGAGCCAAGGAAGCCCTTTGCATTCGCGTATTGGGCGGAACAAGAAGGCGCTACGCGTCTGTTGGGGATGTAATTGTTGTGGCTATCAAGAGTGTAATCCCTTCGAGTGACATTAAAAAAGGCGCCGTAACAAAAGCAATCATTGTTCGTACGAAAAAAGAGATTCGTCGTGCCGATGGTTCTTATATCCGTTTCGACGACAATGCCTGCGTTCTTCTGAACAACGCCGGCGAGTTGAGAGCCAGCCGCATCTTTGGGCCGGTTGCGCGTGAACTGCGTGCTACGAACATGAAGATTGTTTCATTAGCGCCCGAAGTACTTTAATCTATTAAACAATCACAGACAATGAGTAAATTACATATTAAAAAGGGAGATACGGTTTACGTGAACTCCGGTGAAGACAAAGGCAAAACAGGACGCGTGCTTGAGGTACTGGTGTCTAAAAAGCGCGCCATTGTCGAGGGGGTAAATATCGTGTCGAAGCATGCAAAACCCAATGCTCAGAATCCCAATGGAGGCATCGAAAAGAAAGAAGCTTCCGTCCATATCTCGAAACTGAATCCGGTGGATCCGAAAACCGGTAAACCAACGCGCATTGGAAGAAAAAAAGACAGTAATGGTAAGTTAGTACGTTATGCTAAAAAATCAGGGGAGGTAATTAAGTAATGGCTAAAGAAGTGAAAAAAGAAAAAACGGCAAAAGCCGCCGAATCCAAAGCTGAAGTTCGGAAGGAGGCTCAGGTTGCCGCTCCCCGGACAGAAGATAAGGGAAACAAAAGTACGGTTACTCTCAAAAAAGAATACGGCGAACGTATTGTGCCCGCCCTGATGAAGGAATTCGGATACAAATCCGTTATGCAGGCTCCCAAGCTCGATAAAATTGTTATCAACCAGGGATTGGGTATAGGAGTGGCTGACAAGAAAATTATCGAAACGGCGATCAACGAGTTAACGGCAATTACCGGTCAGAAAGCAGTGGCGACCTACTCGAGAAAGGATATTTCCAATTTCAAGTTGCGTAAGAAAATGGCTATCGGAGCACGTGTGACGTTACGTCACGATAAAATGTATGAATTTCTCGAAAGACTTATCCGTGTTGCGTTGCCGCGTATTCGTGACTTCAGGGGGATTGAGGGCAAACTCGACGGAAGAGGAAACTACACCCTGGGAATCCAGGAACAGATTATCTTTCCCGAAATCAATATCGACAGCATCTCCCGTTTGCTGGGAATGAACATTACGTTTGTTACCTCTGCAGCAACCGACGAAGAAGGCTATGCACTCCTCAGAGAATTCGGATTACCGTTTAAAACAGAACAAAAAAATCAATAAGTAGAATGGCAAAAGAATCAATGAAAGCCCGCGAGGTGAAAAGAGCTAAAATGGTTGCCCGTTATGCCGAAAAAAGAGCAAAATATTTGGCGGAAGGCGATTACGAAGCACTTCAAACCATCCCAAAGAATGCGTCTCCCGTTCGTTTGCACAACCGTTGCAGCATAACAGGACGTCCCAAAGGCTATATGCGCCAGTTTGGATTATCTCGCATTCAGTTCAGGGAAATGGCATCGAAAGGGCTTATACCCGGAGTGAAAAAAGCAAGCTGGTAAAATACAGTGAACTAACGAAGTTTTATTAAATATTGTCCCGGTAGTCGGGATCAATTTAAATTTTTTTATAATGACAGATCCAATAGCAGATTATTTGACGCGGTTGAGAAATGCTATCCAGGCGAAGCATCGCGTGGTGGAAATTCCCGCATCAAACTTGAAGAAGGATATTACGAAAATCCTCTTCGACAAAGGCTACATCCTTAATTACAAGTTTGTAGAGGACGGACCGCAAGGCTCCATCATGATCGCCTTGAAATACGATCCGGTAAATAAAGTGAACGCGATCAAAAAACTGATCCGCGTCTCTTCACCGGGGTTACGTCGGTATACCGGTTATAAGAATATGCCCCGGGTACTGAACGGTTTGGGTATTGCCATATTATCTACTTCAAAAGGAGTAATGACGGATAAAGAAGCTGCCGTTCAGAAAATCGGCGGTGAGATATTGTGCTACGTTTATTAATTTCAGGAGGAGAATAGTATGTCAAGAATAGGAAAATTGCCCATTTCATTGCCTTCCGGCGTTGCAGTAACGGTGGGAGAAGATAACGTGATTACGTTGAAAGGCCCGAAAGGGGAACTGAAACAACACGTGAACCCTGATATTAAAGTAGAGGTCGAAAACGGTGTCTTAACCGTTATCCGGCCTACCGACGACAGAGAACACAGAGCCATGCACGGTTTGTACCGTTCTTTGCTCCACAATATGGTGATTGGCGTTTCGGAGGGATTCCGCAAGGAACTGGAGCTTGTTGGTGTTGGATACCGTGTAACCAACAACGGACAAATCCTGGAACTATCGCTGGGTTATACCCACAACATATTCATGGAATTACCCCGGGAGGTTAAAGTGGAAACCAGGATGGAAAGGAACAAGAATCCGCTTATTATTTTGGAGTCTTCCGATAAGCAATTGCTCGGACAGGTTTGTGCAAAAATTCGTTCATTCCGCAAACCCGAACCTTACAAAGGTAAAGGTGTTAGATTTGTGGGTGAGCAGATCCGTCGCAAATCGGGTAAGACAGCAGGTAAATAATTCAGGTAAACAGAAATCGCTATGTTAACAAAAACAGAAAGAAGACTAAAGATCAAGACTCGTGTTCGCGGTAAGATCAGCGGGACGAAGGAGTGTCCGCGTTTGTCCGTGTTCAGGAGTAATAGGCAAATATACGCGCAGGTTATCGATGATGTCAATGGGGTTACGCTGGCATCGGCTTCATCGTTGAAAGTGGATGAAAAACTTCCCAAAAAGGAAATGGCTGCAAAAGTCGGCGAGATGATTGCCAGCAACGCTAAGGAAGCAGGAGTTGAGAAGGTAGCTTTCGACAGAAACGGTTACTTGTATCACGGACGTATAAAAGAATTGGCTGATGCCGCCCGTAAAGGAGGACTTAAATTTTAAACAACTATGACAGGAACAGATAGAAGAGTAAAATCTACCAACGATTTAGAGTTGAAAGACCGGTTAGTGGCTATCAATCGTACCACCAAGGTGACAAAAGGAGGTCGCACATTCACATTCGCTGCCATGGTTGTAGTTGGAAACGAAGACGGTATTATTGGTTGGGGATTGGGTAAAGCCGGCGAGGTGACTACCGCTATTGCCAAAGGCGTTGAAGCGGCCAAAAAGAACTTGATGAAAGTTCCCGTTTACAAGGGAACTATCCCTCACGAACAATCTGCCCGTTTCGGCGGAGCCGAAGTATTTCTGAAACCGGCCTTTACCGGAACAGGAGTAAAAGCGGGGGGGGCCATGCGTGCCGTGTTGGAAAGTGCGGGAATTACCGATATTCTGGCGAAATCGAAAGGGTCGTCAAATCCTCACAACCTGGTGAAAGCCACCATTGAAGCGTTGTGCGAACTGAGGGATCCCATTACGGTTTCTCAAAACCGCGGGGTTAGTTTGGAAAAAGTATTTAACGGATAAAAAAGGAAGGATTTTGAAATGGCTACTATAAAAGTAAAACAGACGAGCAGCAGGATTAACTGCCCTAAGATTCAGAAACAAACGTTAGATGCGTTGGGATTGACAAAAATGAACAAAGTGGTTGAACATGAAGATAACCCTACCATCAGAGGTCTTATCCGTAAAGTTCATCATTTGGTAACGATTGTAGAATAAATTAGTTTATAACGATAAAAAATAGATAATGATGAATTTATCGAACTTAAAACCCGCTGAAGGCGCAACCAAAACCCGCAAAAGAATCGGACGCGGATCGGGATCGGGCAGAGGAGGTACTTCCACAAGAGGACACAAAGGACAAAAATCAAGGTCGGGTTATTCCAGAAAAACCGGATTTGAGGGCGGACAGATGCCTTTACAGCGTCGTGTGCCCAAATTCGGATTTAATCCGCTGAACAGAGTTGAATACAAGGCCATCAACATTGAAACACTTCAGGTATTGGCCGACTCTCAGAAAATAGAAAAGATAACTCCGGAGGTATTGATCAATGCCGGCCTTATTTCCCGAAAACACCTGGTTAAAATTCTTGGAAGAGGAACACTTTCGGCAAAATTGGAAGTAGAAGCTCACGCTTTCTCCAAGGCTGCCGAACAAGCTATTTCTTCTGCAGGAGGTACAGCCGTAAAACTCTGAAAAGATGGGATTTGTACAGACAGTAAAAAATATTTGGAAAATTGAAGACCTGCGGATGAGGTTGCTCATCACGCTGGGTTTTATTGCCATATACCGGTTCGGTTCGTTTGTCGTGCTTCCGGGTGTTAACCCGTTGCAACTCGAGGCCTTACAGGCAAATGCAAGCTCAGGTTTGCTGGGATTGCTCGATATGTTCTCGGGAGGCGCGTTTGCTAACGCTTCCATTTTTGCATTGGGAATCATGCCCTACATTTCCGCTTCCATCGTGATGCAGTTGTTGGGCATTGCCGTTCCGGCTTTCCAGAAAATGCAACGCGAAGGCGAGAGCGGACGTACGAAGATGAACCAGTATACCCGTTACCTGACGGTGGCCATTTTGCTTTTTCAAGGGCCCGCCTATATCTACGGGGCGTTGGGATCGGCCATTCCGGGAGGGTTGTTTGACTGGGTGATTCCTTCAACCGTTATTCTTGCCGGTGGCAGTATGTTTGTGTTGTGGCTGGGAGAAAGGATTACCGACAAGGGTATCGGTAACGGTATTTCCTTTATCATCCTGATCGGTATCATCGCCCGTCTGCCGCACGCACTGGTAGCCGAGTTCGACCGGTTGCTCAATGCCCCCGGGGGATTGGTGCTCTTCCTGCTCGAAATCATTTTCCTGATGGTGGTCATAGCCGGAGCGATCATGCTGGTACAAGGCACGAGAAAGATTCCCGTACAGTATGCTAAACGGATTGTGGGAAACAAGCAATACGGCGGTGTTCGCCAGTATATCCCTCTAAAAGTGAATGCGGCTAACGTAATGCCTATCATCTTTGCACAGGCGATTATGTTTATACCGCTTACCATTGCTCAGTTCTCCGTCGGGGAGGGCGGCGGTTTTTGGGCTTCGCTGATGAATTACACCAGTTTTTCGTATAATTTCATCTTTGCGTTGCTGATTATTGCTTTCACCTATTTCTATACGGCAATCACCGTTAATCCTATTCAAATGGCGGAAGACCTGAAGAGGAACAACGGCTTTATTCCCGGTGTAAAACCCGGTAAAAGGACGGCGGAGTACATCGACTTGATCATGTCGAGGATTACGTTTCCGGGTTCCCTTTTCCTGGCATTGGTCGCCATTATGCCTGCTTTTGCGGGTATTATGGGCATAAACCAACAGTTTGCACAATTCTTTGGGGGAACCTCGTTGCTGATTCTTGTCGGAGTAGTGCTCGACACCTTGCAACAGATAGAAAGTCACTTGCTGATGCGTCATTACGATGGCTTCCTTAAATCGGGAGCTAAAATCAAGGGCCGGTCCGGCTCCATTGCGGCTTATTGAGTTTCCGGCGAATAAATGGGGATGAATAGGAGAACGATCATACTGAAAACCGACGAAGAAATCGAATTGATGCGTCAAAGCAACCGTTTGGTAGGGATGACTCTGGGAGAGCTTTCCAAACATATCAAGCCCGGGGTGACGACACTTCAGCTCGACCGGATTGCGGAAGAGTTTATCAGGGATCACGGAGCTATCCCCACCTTTTTAGGATACGGCGGTTTTCCCAATTCCATTTGTACCTCGGTAAATGAAAAAGTGGTGCACGGAATTCCCAACAATCACCCTTTGCGGGAAGGCGACATCATATCCATCGATTGCGGTACAAACAAACAGGGATATTGCGGCGATTCGGCGTACACGTTCTGCGTGGGAGAGGTAAAAGAAGAGGTTAAACAATTGCTCAACGTTACCCGGGAAGCGCTTTACAAAGGCATCGAACAGGCGTGTCACGATAAGAGAGTAGGGGACATCGGGTTCACCATACAATCGTATTGCGAGTCGCACGGTTATTCGGTTGTAAGGGAATTGGTGGGTCACGGAATAGGCAGAGACATGCACGAGGCACCCGAAGTGCCGAATTACGGCAGAAGAGGGACGGGGCCGTTGTTGAAAAACGGAATGTGCATTGCCATTGAACCGATGATCAACATGGGAAGTAAAAATGTGGTGTTTGAAAACGACGGATGGACGGTACGAACCAGAGACCGCAAACCTTCGGCACATTTCGAGCACACCGTAGCTATCCGGAACGGGAAAGCCGATATTTTATCGACATTTGAGTTTATTCAGGAAACAGGCAACAAGTAGAAAGAAACAGAAATGGCTAAACAAACAGCAATTGAACAAGACGGAACAATAGTGGAAGCATTGTCGAATGCCATGTTCCGCGTGGAATTGGAAAACGGGCACGAAATTACCGCGCACATCTCTGGAAAAATGCGGATGCATTATATCCGGATTTTACCGGGAGACCGGGTGCGCGTGGAAATGTCGCCTTACGATCTTTCGAAAGGAAGAATTTCATTCAGATACAAATAAAACAGGATAATTAGATATCAGACCAATTGTCTAAAATCTGATATCTGACATCTAAAAAATACAAATATGAAAGTAAGAGCATCTTTAAAAAAACGCACGGCAGACTGTAAAATCGTTCGCAGGAAAGGCCGCTTATACATTATCAACAAAAAGAATCCCAAGTTCAAACAACGTCAGGGATAAATTTAAAAAATAACAATTTAATAAAATTATATGGCTATAAGAATTGTAGGGGTCGATTTGCCGCAAAATAAGCGAGGCGAGGTAGCGTTAACTTATATCTATGGCATCGGACGCAGCTCGGCAAACAGTATTTTAGCTAAAGCCGAAGTGGACAGAGATATCAAAGTGAAAGATTGGACAGACGATCAGGCGGCGCGTATTCGTGAGATTATTTCAGCCGAATACAAAGTGGAAGGGGATCTTCGCTCGGAAGTGCAATTGAACATTAAACGACTGATGGATATCGGCTGTTACCGCGGTATCCGCCATCGTATCGGATTGCCTGTCCGCGGGCAAAGCACCAAGAACAACGCGCGTACGCGGAAAGGAAGAAAGAAAACCGTTGCTAATAAGAAAAAAGCTACTAAATAACAGATAAGGAATATGGCAAAAAGAACAGTTGCAGCAAAAAAGAGAAACGTTAAAGTAAGCGCCGAAGGACAGGCGCACATCTCTTCATCGTTCAACAACATCATTGTTTCGTTAACCAACGACAACGGAGAAGTGATAAGCTGGTCGTCAGCCGGAAAAATGGGCTTCAGAAGTTCCAAAAAGAACACGCCTTACGCGGCTCAAATGGTGGCGTCGGACTGTGCTAAAGTGGCTTATGACTTGGGACTCCGCAGAGTGAAAGCTTATGTGAAAGGTCCGGGGAACGGTCGCGAGTCGGCTATCAGAACCATTCACGGTGCAGGAATTGAGGTGACCGAGATTGTAGACGTTACCCCCATTCCACACAACGGCTGTCGTCCGCCCAAGGCAAGAAGAGTCTGATCCGGGGTCCTTATTCGTCTGAACACCCAAAAAGAGTAAATAATCATAAGTTTCAATCATACAGGAACTTGAGCTGTGATTTGATTACAATGCAACTTCTCTGTAATCGCGGCTGCACAGTTTAGGCTTCGGTAGAAAAAGTTTAATTTGTAAAAATGGCAAGATATACTGGTCCAAAAACAAAAATCGCCCGAAAATTCGGTGAACCTATTTTCGGTCCCGACAAGGTTCTTTCTAAAAAGAACTACCCCCCGGGGCAGCACGGAAATACACGCAGACGTAAAACGTCGGAATACGGAATACAGTTGCGTGAAAAGCAACGTGCAAAATATACTTACGGAGTATTGGAAAAACAATTCCGGTTAACTTTCGAAAGAGCTGCCCGCAGCCGCGGTATTACAGGTGAAGTACTGCTTCAGTTATTGGAATCGCGTTTAGACAACGTCGTTTATCGCTTAGGCATAGCACCTACAAGAGCGGCAGCCCGCCAGCTGGTATCGCACCGTCATATCACCGTAAACGGAAAAGTGGTGAACATTCCGTCGTATAGCGTGAGAGCCGGAGAAGTTGTCGGCGTGAGAGAAAAATCGAAATCGTTGGAAGTGGTCTCAAACGCACTTGCCGGTTTCAATCACAGTAAATATCCTTGGTTAGAGTGGGACAGAGCATCCATGAGCGGTAAGTTTCTGCATTTGCCCGAAAGAGCCGATATCCCCGAAAACATTAAAGAACAGTTGATTGTAGAATTGTATTCTAAACAATAATTTCATGGCAATATTAGCATTCCAAAAACCCGATAAAGTAATTATGATCCAGGAGAACGCGTTCTCCGGAAAGTTCGAATTCCGTCCGCTGGAGCCCGGATACGGCATTACCATTGGTAACGCGTTGCGCCGTATTTTGCTTTCTTCCCTCGAAGGGTATGCCATTACATCGGTAAAGTTTGACGGTGTTGAACACGAATTTGCTTCTATTCCGGGTATAATTGAAGATGTGACGACTATTATCCTGAACCTGAAGAAAATCAGGTTTAAAAGGATAGTGGAAGAATTTGATACGGAAAAAGTAAGTCTCAATGTATCGGGCACGAATGTGTTTAAAGCCGGAGATATAGGCAAATTACTGACCGGTTTTGAAGTGCTGAATCCGGAACTCGAAATCTGTCATTTGGAGAAGAAAGCTGAATTACGGCTCGAACTGACCATCAACAAGGGACGTGGATATGTTCCTGCTGAGGAAAATCGTGCTATGCTGCCTTCTGAAGACGTGCAAACCATTGCCATCGACTCTATTTTCACGCCCATCAGAAATGTGAAATACGAAATAGAGAATTACCGTATCGAACAGAAGACCGACTACGAGAAATTAATTATCGAGGTTACCACGGATGGTTCCATCCAACCGAAAGATGCGTTGAAGGAGGCTGCTAAAATCCTTATCCAGCATTTTGCGTTGTTCTCCGACGAAGCCAAGATGATGGTAGAAACCACCGGTACGGAGAATATCGAGGAGTTCGACGAAGAGGTGCTGCACATGCGTCAATTGCTGAAACGCAAATTGTCCGACCTGAATCTTTCGGTTCGTGCGCTCAACTGCCTGAAAGCGGCTGAAGTGGAAACCCTGGGTCATCTGGTGATGCACAACAAAAACGATTTGTTGAAGTTCAGGAACTTCGGAAAAAAATCGCTTACTGAGTTGGAGGAGCTGCTTGAAAAATTAAGCCTGTCGTTCGGTATGGATATCTCGAAATATAAATTAGATAAAGATTAACGATAATGAGACACAATAAGAAAAATAATCATTTAGGACGTAAAGCTGCACACCGCAAAGCCATGTTATCGAACATGGCAACATCGCTCATCATGCACAAACGTATTTTCACTACT
Organism: Petrimonas sp.; assembly: GCA_041848845.1. Classification (GTDB taxonomy): domain Bacteria; phylum Bacteroidota; class Bacteroidia; order Bacteroidales; family Dysgonomonadaceae; genus Petrimonas. The sequence goes on from JBGZJM010000091.1 coordinate 12,708, forward strand.
GTGCCTAAAGCCAAGGAATTAAGAAAGTTTGTAGAACCTATCATCACCAAATCAAAAGAGGACACCACCAGTTCGCGAAGAGTAGTTTTCAGTATTTTGCAAAATAAATTTGCAGTTACCGAACTTTTTCAGCATGTTTCGCAAAAAGTGGCTGATCGTCCCGGAGGGTATACCCGCATCATCAAAACAGGCTACCGCCTGGGAGATAATGCAGCCATGTGCTTCATAGAGTTGGTTGACTACAACGAAAACATGTTGGGCGACGGCGGAGCCAAGAAGGCAAAAACACGCCGCTCACGTAAAAAAGCTACGGCCGCCGCTCCAGCTGCCACAGATTCCAAAGCCAAGGAACCGAAAGTGAAAAAAGAAGAGGCAAAAGCTGAAGAAGTGAAGAGTGAAGAAGTGAAGGCTGAAGAAACCGTTGAAGTAAAAGATACAAAAGAAGTGAATGCTTCAGAAGTTCCTGTGACGGAAAAGGCCGGGACACAGGACGAAACGCAAATCGCTGAGGAAGCGTCTGCCGAAGGGGAAGGACTGAAAGACTGAACCAGGATGCAACCCCGGCGAAGCTGTGATTTTTAAAATGTTAAACATTAAGAAAGCGCCGCGAGTGATTCGTAGCGCTTTCTGCTTTTAAAATCAGACTTGCAATGAAACGAATCCCTGTTTTTGCCGTCTTGCTTGCTTTTTTTATTCTTATGCTGTCGGCACAAGATAACGCAGGCAAAAAGAATTATACCTTTTTACTGACCGGAGCATCCTTTGCTTCGCCCAATAACGGATGGTTTGAAGTAGGATGCGAAGTACTGGGTGCCACTCCGTTAAATCGTGCCATCGGCGGTGAAGCCATTGCCGATGCGGCCAACCGGATTATCAACGGAACGTTGTACACGAAACAGGAACTGGAAAATATCGATGCGCTGGTTATTATGCAGGTGCACGATAGAGACGTGTTCGACGAATCGCAACTCATGTCCAGATACACCGATTACAAGACGCCTTTCGACCGGAGCAATTATGCGGCCGCGTTCGATTACGTGATTAAACGATACCTGACGGATTGCTACAACCTGAAGTTCGACAAAAAATCGAAATATTACAATACGGGAAGCGGAAAACCGGCCGTGATCGTGCTTTGTACCGACTGGCACGACGGACGTGTCACTTACAACACTTCCGTACGGAAACTGGCGGAAAAGTGGGGATTCCCGCTGGTGGAGTTCGATAAGTACATCGGCTTTTCCAAAAACGCCGTTCATCCGGTCACCGGGGAACAAATAAGCCGTTTGTTTACGGGTGATAAACAAGAAATTGACGGTGAGACTTTTGGCTGGCACCCCGAGAACGGCAAAGACAAGTACGTTCAGCAACGGATGGGCGCCGTTTTTGCCGACACCATGCGGAAAATTTTCCCGATGAGGTAGTTTTCAAAATCCGCACCTGTCCTTTTTTACTCTTCCCACACCAGATACGCCGAAACTATCCAGTGATTGAGTTTATTCTCTGAAATTGAGGTGGATTCAGGGATGCTGATGGTCAGTGTGTGGTGGCCGGTGGCGAGATCCGGTAATTTTACTTCCACAGGCGAAACATCGCTTCCGGGACACCAGTTGCTGCGGGATAAATCGGAGGAAGCGAGCGGTTCTTCAATTTCTTTTTCGGCACGTTTACCTTCGTCGCTGATATGGGCCATTGTCCTTTTTTGCAGCCATACACCGGATGTGGGATTGAAACGTCGAAACGAAGCGCAATCCGTTCGCCAGGGCAGAAAATTCAACACCTCCGAGCCATCAATCTTCAGTATATTTCGCTGCGGACGGAACTCATCTCCGCCGGAATGGCCACCGTGTCCAGACGTAATGTATTTTAAACGGATATTTTTTGCCTTTTCAGGAACGGTAAACGGAACCTCCACATCCCTGCGCGAGAAAATATCGGGATGCCGCTGTCCGACGTAATAATGGGTGTTTATCAGCGGCTCTACATGCAGACGCGGTTTTTTGTCGCCGCGCAAACTGCTTTCGGTGAAGGAGAGTTGAACATCGACGCGGTAACCTTCTTTTGTCCAGGTGTCAATATAAACGCCTATATAGGTTTCGTCTTCGAGTAGAGGCAGCAAATCCGATATTTCCTGTTTCCACACCACGTTTTCCGCCCATCCGTCCACATAGACCGGACGGCGTTTTTTTGACACCGAATCTTCGTTGTTACTGAAATGCCCCACTCCGAACGGCGTCATGAAACGCATCAATTCAACCGTAGGAATGTAATCTTTTCCGTTAACAATTCCTGTCAGTTGTTCGTATTTCAAAGTATCTTGTTGAGGGTATGAAGCTTTATCGGCAGCAATATCCATCATTGTGATTTTTGAAGATTTTGGAATCACAAAGCAGGAACCCGATTTGTCCCAGGGGTCGCCGTTCGAGACGAGCGTAACGGCAATTTCGACTTCGGTATAATTTTTGAATTGGGGAACGCGAACTTTTTTCAGTACAATACGTCCGTTTCCCAAATAGATCAGGCCCTCTTTTTCTACCAGACCGTCGGGATAGTCCGCCGGATTAAAAAGTACGGGTGTGTTTTGAAAAACAGGAATATCGACAGGTCTTTTGGTTCTGTTCTGAGCAAATATTCCTAACGAAAAGAACAATAAAACTGCTGTAACGTATGATTTTGTCATAATAAAAATTTTTTGGTTCTATATGATTTCGTATGGGTAACTCAAAATCACTATCTTTGTATTTATGGATTCCTTATCGTTATTTACGCTGGCATCAGGTTTGGAAAAACCATGGGTTATAACAAAGATAGAGTTGGACCCTTCCATTTGACAATTGGATATGACTTTGTTGCAACGGTATAAAAAATAGGGGTTATTGGTATATTTTTGTATTTGCAAACTAAAAATGTAGATACATATGAGTACCTTACCAACAACCCCGCACAAAGATACATACAAAATAATAAATTGGAAAGAATACAATCGAAGTTTATGCAACAGGGGACGTCTGACTTTATGGATAAATGATTCGGTACTGGATGAATGGGAAAAAGCTTCCCAAAAGCAAAAGAAAGTTTATTTACGCTGATGGGTAAAAGTCATTTGCCCGTACCGGATTACACGACGCTTTGCCGCCGACAGGACAGCCTTCCCGTAGAAATCGGGGACAGGTTGGCAAGAGGCGAGAAATTAGCAGTGGGTATAGATTCCACCGGATTGAAAGTGTATGGGGAAGGCGAATGGAAAGTGCGTAAACACGGCTATTCCATCGGTAGAATTAACCGGTAACTTTGCCGGGGACGGGGCATGCGACAAGTTCGGATTCAGGGAAGTTTTGGGAAGCGACATTCTTCAGATTATCCCGCCTCCCAAAAATGCGGTGATACAAGAGGGTAGTAAAAAGACACCTTTGCCCGATTATCCGATTCAGCGCAATAGAGCCGTGGAAGAGATAAACAGACACGGCTCCAGGCGTTGGAAAGAGGAAAAGGGCTACCACCGGCGAAGTCTCAACGAAGTAGCCATGTTCCGGTATAAGACGATTTTCGGCGGAGAATTAGATGCCCGGACAAGTATTATACAGCCTGCGACAGTAGCGAACATACATGGCAGCATTTGAACTTTTTCCAGTACCGATGTTATTTACACGCTCGTGTTCCACGAGTAAAACAGTCGGACGGCAAGACGGAAGTTCAGCCTGTACCCCGGGCACGCAAAGGGAGCGGTTTTACCCTGCTCTTTGAAGCTTTTTCCATGTTATTGATAGAGAAAGAGATGCCCGTAAGCAGTGTGGCTTCCACCTTAAAGGTTTATGCACAACGCATTTGGGGAATATTTAACTATTGGGTGGAACGCGCGCATAAGAAAGATGTTCCCCGCAATCTGACCCAAATAGGATTTGACGAAACCTCACAGAAAAAGGGGCATAACCATATTACCCATTTAGTGGATTTAAACGAACGCCGGGTAGTTTACGCCTGTCAGGGAAATAGATTTCACGTGGTCAAGGAAGTGAATAAGGCTATGGACGAACTCCGCAAATTGGAACGCAGGGGCAATGAATTGCTCAAAGGGCATAAATATACTTTCCTGAAGAAGAAACTAACCGATAAATTACAGAC
>JBGZJM010000092.1:0-28004 GCA_041848845.1 Petrimonas sp.
ACCTGAATGACATCATCGCCCGAATGCCTTATCATAAAAAGGCAACTCATGAGGAACTTGTGAATCTGCTTCCGCACAAATGGAAGTTGCAACATCCGGAAAGTCTGCTGACCAGACAAACTGCAGAATCCGGTAACTAACCCAAGCTGCAACATGTAGGTTCAACAAAACAATAGCGACTGCAACTATTAGCTTCATAGTGACAGTCGCTATTGTTATATATAAAGGTTTAATACCTGTAGTTTATCAAATGCTTACTAATTTCTTCTTTGCCGTTTTTTGACAGCCACTTGTTCAATGACTCCAGGTTGCTCTCCAAATCGGCCATCAGACTACCCATCATACCGCCCGGAAGTCCGGGTCCGATAAGCAACGAGTTCATCAACCTGTTCTTCGGGTTGATGTAATATCCCAGAAAATCATCAATGTACTTTTGTGTCAGGGAACGGACCTTCATGTACGCTTTCATGTTGATATCCGGAACATTAAAGCCTGCATCCTTAAGCATGGCCTTGTCCCCCAGGCCAGCGGTTCCATGGCCGTATCCACATAGTCGACACCTGCGTAAGCCGCTTCGAGTATGGAAGCCATCTGGAACCCGGGCCCTGCGTGTCCGTGATAAGTGACGGGAATATCCGGATGCTTCTCTTTTATGTTTTTAATTATTTTCCCAACGGTTGCCGGACGGGCAATTCCCGCCATATCCTTCACACAAATCTCATCGGCGCCCATTTCAATCGGCGTGTCGGCCAGTTTGGTATAGTATCCTACAGTGTGTACTTCCGATACCGTAAGGCTAAGCGCGGCTTGTGAAATCATGCCGGGCCTCCTTGGCAAACCGGATGGAACTCTCCAGGTTACGCGGGTCGTTAAGGCCGTCGAACGAACGGGCGATATCGGTCCCCTGCTTTTTCTTTACCTGAAACATCAGCCGGTACAGGGCTCATGCGGATTCCGTTCAGCCCGCGCTCCAGCAGTTGTTCAACCGTAGGGACCATACTTGCCCGACGATTGCCACATGTCCCTGTACAGTAAACTGAATTTTATCTCTTTCGCCATTTTCTGTATGATTATTTTTATTTTTCTATTTTGTCGATCTTCTCTATTTTCCCTTTACCTCCGGTTACGGCTTCAACAGCAGCAATAACGGCAGCAATCTTCGCGGGATTGGCAGGTTTGGTTTTTCCGGTGGCAAAATCCTTTTTCACGGCCATGGTTTCTGCCGGGATAAACCGGTTGGTAAAACGAATGACTGCATTACCGATCAAAACCACCAGATACAAAATAACCAACACGGTTGTTAAACCCACCAACAAAAGGCTTAACGCTTCGTTTATATTTTCCATAAAATTATCTTATTTTCAAATTGACAACCTATTAATACATATGTTAAGAAAGGTGACTTCTGCTTCCGAAGTATAAATCTATAGTTACAAATATACTAAAATATTTTTATTAAAATAGCACCAAATCTTTCAAATCAAAACAAAAAGCGCTCCTCCTTCGTCCTTTCATCATATCCAATGACTCAACCTCTACCCCTGACCGTTCAACAAGTATAGGACTATAGCAGCTATATCGCTTGATTGGCTGTAAGCCAAAGCAATGAACTATCGCCATAACTCAAGAAGCGATAATTGTTCCGCAACGCGTAATCGTAAACCTCCCGCCAATGGGTGCCGATGCCCGAAGCGATCAGCAACAATAACGTGCTTTGAGGCTGGTGGAAATTGGTGATGAGCGCTTGGGGATAGTGGAACGTGTAACCGGGAACAATCATAATCCGGGTAAAGGCAAGCAGTTGATCCGCGTTATTCCTGATGAGGTAATCGATGATGGATTTCAGGGCAAGTTTAGGAGAAACCGGATTTTCCTCACCGTACGGTTCCCATTGAAAAACCACCAATTCCTCCGGTTGAATATCGGGCTGAAGAAGTATCTTTTTCCCCAGGTAGTACAAGCTCTCCACGGTACGCATAGAGGTGGTTCCCACCACAATCAGGTTATCTTCATTTTCGTACAAAGCCTGAACCGTTTCTCTCGAAACGGAGATAAACTCCGTATGCATATCGTGGTCACCGATGGTTTCGGATTTCACCGGCTTGAAGGTACCCGCCCCCACGTGCAGGGTAACCCGGGCAGAGCGGATTCCCTTTTTCAGAAACGACTCCATCACTTCGGGGGTGAAGTGCAACCCTGCCGTTGGAGCAGCCACCGACCCCTCGACAGCGGAATAAACCGTTTGATACGTTTCGTCATCCCGAGCTTCCGAAGCGCGATTCAAATAAGGAGGAATAGGCAATTTTCCGGCCACTTCCAGCAATTCGGAAAACGTAAAACCCGGATTGTCCCACGAGAACTCGACAACCGCATCGTCCGCATTTCTCTCTATTTTTCTGGCTGAAAGCGATACTTTTTCATTATTTATAAAGACTGCCATATGCAACACATCATCCTTCCAGCGTTTTGCATTGCCGATCATACAGTGCCAGGAACAGGTTGTCCGTTGTTGAAAATTCACCGAATAATCCCTTGGAGCATGCGGTGAGAGGCAAAAAATTTCAATAACGGCACCCGTGCTTTTTTCGAAAATCAACCGGGCATGGATCACACGGGTGTCGTTGAAAACCATTAAGGTGCCTTCGGGTATTTGTGCTGCAATCCCGGAAAAAGGCAAGGTCGACATACTGTTGTTTCTGAAGAGCAACAGTTTCGATGCGTCTCTTTTTTCCAACGGATACTTGGCTATTTTTTCTGAAGGGAGCGTATAGTTATAATCGGCAATTCTGATTTTTTCAGCGTCGCATTTTTTCATTTTTAAGAAAATTAGTCTTTTTTTATTACAATTTCTGCAAATAATCCGACAAAATTAGGCAACTTTGTGTTTGCATCAAAAAAATGCATATAAGAAACTATACGCTCAAATGAAAAAATTGCAACTTGGCGACAAGGTTCGTTTTCTGAACACCGTTGGGGGCGGACAGGTAAAAGGGTTCTTAAACAAACAGCTGGTTATTGTGGAAGACGAAAACGGATTTGACGTTCCTGTTCTTGTTTCGGAATGTGTGGTTGTGGAAGCCGCAGGAAACGAGAAATTGGGACAACCCGAAACCGAAGTCCCGGATAAGGAACCGGAACCTGCCGCCCGTCTCGATGAAACAGTACCGGTCACCGAAACCGCCGAAGGCGAGAAGATCACCTCCTGCCTGGTCTACCTGCCTGCCGATGTCCGGAACATGACCCGGACTTCGTTCGAATGTTATTTCGTGAACGACAGCAATTACTACCTTTTCCTCAATTACATGAGCCGCGAGAACAACTCCTGGAAAAGTCGTTTCAACGGTATTGTGGAACCCAACACGCAAATTTTTATCGAAGAGTTCGACAAATCGCAACTGAACGATCTGGAAAAAGTCTGCGTTCAGTTTGTATCGTTCAAGCACAACAAGACTTTCCGTTTCAAGAGTCCGGTCTCGGTTGAATTACGTATCGACACGGTAAAGTTTTACAAGCTGCACTGTTTTACGGAGAACGATTATTTCGACGAAAATGCGCTCGTCTATTATATCACCCGGAACGATATTCCAGAACGGGAAATGCTGGTTTCGGCAGCTGAGATCCAGCGTGCGATGCAGGAAAAAACCGTTTCAGAAGCACACCCCCGTATACGGAAAATAGAAAAGAAAAAACACAAACCCGTCATTGAAGTGGATTTACATATCAATCAACTGATTGACAACAAAGAAGGCATGAGCAATGCCGAAATACTCGAATATCAACTTGCGAAATTCAACGAGGTGATGCGGGAAAACCTTAAACGAAAAGGCCGGAAAATAGTCTTTATTCACGGGAAGGGCGACGGCGTATTGAAAAATACGCTGCTCAAGGAGATAAAAAATAAATACAAAAGTTGTTACTGTCAGGACGCTTCGTTCCGCGAATACGGGTTCGGAGCAACCATGGTAACTATCCGGTAATTAAACAAACAACAAAATAACCCTGGAAAGATGAAAAAAACAGTGCTTCTTATACTGCTGATTTTCTCGTTGTCAAGCTGTGACGTGCTTAATCAGATTGGCGGAGCCATTCAGTTATCGCAATGCGAATACGAGTACAATTCCGTCGCCGATATGCAGTTGGCCGGAATAAACCTGGGGGACGGGTCAACCATCTCGCTTTCAAACTTTGCTTCCATCTCGAGTATCCTGACCGGAGGGAACTTACAAACCATCCCTTTCAGCATGACCCTCAACATGGATGTAAAAAACCCCAATCAGGCGGCCGCATTTCTAAACGCGCTCGAGTATGCTATTGAAATCAATGAGATGGAGTTTACAACCGGAAAAATGGATGTCCCAATCCGCGTTGAGCCGGGGCAAACAGCCGTACTGCCCTTATCCATCGGGGTGGATCTGAAAAACCTGATAAACAGGTATTCACGCGATCGTGTCGCCCGTGAGATGGGTGGTTTTTTAGGTTTGTCGTCCGATGAAACCAAGGTAACGGTGAAACTTTGGCCCAAGCTTATGGTGGGCAACAAGCCCGTCAAAGTTCCGGCACCCATACCCGTTGTTTTCACTTTTGGGGGAAGCAATCCGTAAGCCAGATGAAAAAGCCCGCTAAAGAGGAACGCCAGGAAGCCATTGCACAGATTTTGAGCAAAAGCTCTATCGAAAGTCAGGAGGAGCTCTTGAAACAGCTTTCCGACAGAGGTTTTGAACTGACACAAGCCACGTTGTCGCGCGATTTCCGGGAGATGAAGGTGGCTAAAACGCCCGATGCCGCCGGCAACTATTTTTACCGGCTGCCCGGGATCCAGTTGCCCCAGCCAAAAGCGGAAAAGTTTGGGATGACTTCTCCTTTTTCCCGTCACGGCATTATCAACATTGAATTTTCGGGCCAGCTTGCCGTTCTGAAAACTCCGGGAGGATATGCCCGTGGTGTGGCCCAGGACATCGATACCGGCAATATCCCGGGCATCATGGCAACCCTTGCCGGCAACGATACGGTACTTGTAATTCTTCGTGAAAACAGCAACAAAGCCGATATCATCCATTCACTGAAACTGCTGTTTTCCAGGGAATAAACCCACAAGCATTCAAGCCCAATTCTGGAAAATCTACTCTGGTCAACTCCATCCTCGAAAGAGAAAGAGTTCCTTACGACCGGATTTCACTGCTCACACAGGATTCGTACTACAAAGACAGCAGCCATTTGCCCACGCGGGAACGTGCCGATATGCTGGTGATGGGCGGAGGGTCAAACACAAAAATCGCCGAACCACTCAAAAAACTTCCGGATGCCCGTTTCAACCGGTGTGGAAGGTTTATACCCGAAGTCGGCTTCAAGCAATGAAGTATCGGCAAAAGTGGAAACAACGTCGCCGGGTTGCATGTCGGCCATTTCCACAACGGCCCTTTTCCCCGTTGTCTTTTCGATAATACCGATAAAATCCATCAGCTGCAACGGCGAGGAGCACCCCATGTTGTAAACCGCGCTCGGGATTCCGGTTTGTGGAGGGGAAGGAATAATTTTCATCACACCTTCCACCACATCGTCAATGTATGTAAAATCACGCTGCATCTCTCCTTTATTGAATACTTTTATGGGCATACCTTTCGATATGGCCGACACGAACAGCCAGGGAGCCATGTCGGGACGCCCCCACGGTCCGTAAACGGTAAAAAAACGGATGCCGGTTACCGGCAGTTTATACAACCGGCTGTAAGTATACGCCAGCAACTCATTGGATTTCTTGGTCGCGGCATACAAGCTTACCGGATGATCGGTCCGGGCAGACTCCTTGTACGGGACAGGCGTGTCTTCGCCATACACGCTGCTCGAGCTGGCATACACCAGATGCTCGACCGACGATGTACGGCAAGCCTCAAGCAAGTTGGTAAAACCGACAATATTGGAATGAATGTAAGCCGACGGGTTTTCGAGCGAATACCTGACACCTGCCTGTGCGGCAAGATTGATCACGTGGGTAAATCCTTCATTCTTAAAAAGCGAAAAAATATTTTCCCGGTCGGTCAGATCGAGTTGAATAAAACGATAGGACGGAAATTTATGGCTTCGCACACATTGGCCTTTTTTTATTTCTTCTTTCGGAATACCTGAATCCGCCAAGCGGGCAAACTTTAACCCTACATCGTAATAGCCGTTAATGTTGTCGAGCCCAACTACCTCAAGATCTTGAGTAAGCAGTTTTTTGACAACGTGGTAACCAATAAATCCGGCAGCGCCGGTGACCAATACTTTCATCTTTTTACGATTTATAATGCTACAACTATATACTTGCCAACCGCATATTGCTCTTTACCGGAAAGAAACGACCGGATATCCTCGTCTCTTTTTATGGCCCTATCGGAAATCAAAAGAAGTTGCCCTCCCAGCTTATCTTTCACGATCTGCTCCTTATCTGCAAAAATCACGTCCTTTTTCAAAAAGACATCCATGCTTTCGGCCCGTGAAATGCCGTAAACGTAATAATCCGTGGTTTGTTTTTCGGATGCCACGGCAGAGGCTTTCTCACACAACCGGCTCCACCCCAGATAGGGATTCAGTTGCGGCATGGCCAACCCAGCAACGAATACCGCCAGCAATACCCCGGCAGCCATTACCCGAACCGAATGTTGAAACTGCTTTTTAAAAAACAGCAGGTATAAAACTATTAACCCGCTAAGCGTGATGATGCCCGCAGCAAGATAAACCGGCAAAACACCGGCAAAAAAAGCATCATCCGTCCCGGAGAGATAAAACACGGCAGGTAAGGCCAACGTAAAGACAATTGCCGGAACAGCCAGCGAAATACGCAACCCGATATTCGTCGGGTCAAATTTTTTCAACAGAAGTGCTGGAAGGAAAATGAAGAACGGAAAGGCTGGAAGCAGGTATACCGCCAGCTTCGAACTGATAACCGACAGCATGACAAACGTTGTCAGGATAATAATCAAGAAGAAACGCTCAATTTCGGTTTGAATTTTTCTTCGTACTCCCCCAAAGACAATCAATCCGACGGAGAGAAACATCCACGGTGCCAAAGAGTACCAAACAGACAGGACGTAATAATAAAACGGACGCTTGTGATGAAAGGCGTTGATTCCCCTGCCCACCGTCTGATGCACCAACAGGTTATCGAGATACTCACCCCCCGATTCCATGTAAGCTCCGGTAAACCAGATACCGCATCCCAACAACAGGACAAGCAGGCTTTTCCAGCCCCAATACTGTCTCCACGTATGAATTTTCCGTTGATACAGAAGAAAGACAAGTGTCGACAACAACGGGACCAGGATTCCCACGGGCCCCTTCGTGAAAAGCGCGAGAAAAACATATACCGGAAACAAAAAAGAGTCGCGTTTTACTCCTTCCCCTTTATATATTTTAAAGAACGTATAGAGCGCCAGTACGATAAACATGCACATCAGCATGTCCATCCGCACCACAAGAGCAAGGCCGGTAAACAACCCCGCCGTCATCAACATCAGCAAAGCTTCGGTCTGATTTTCTGCGTTTTCTTTCCGGACCCATTTTGCCATAGTCGTGAGAACTATTACCGCCGGCACAAACGACAACAAGGACAAAAACCACATCCGATGCCCGCCAAGCAATATTTTTCCGGCCATCATCAGCCAAAAGTAGAGCGGCGGTTTATCGGCATAAATTTCACCCTGGTTGGTAAACGTAAAAACATCACCGTTCTGTAACGCTTCATCCACAATGCTTAAATACCGCAGCTCGTTATCGGGCGTAAAATCACGGAAAACCATTATCGGCAGTAAGGCAACAAACCAAATAAGGTACAGGTATTTATTCTTCATCCGATAGATGTTTTTTGTTTGAACAATCAATCATTATGTTCCGGATATATGCCACGAAACCAAACGATTGCCCCAGAATCAATACCGGATCGAGCCGGAAAATCCCGTAGGCAATGATGCTGGCCGATCCCAGCAGGCTGATCACCCAGAAGCCAATGGGCAGTGCAGATTCACGACGATGTGTCGAATATATCCATTGATAAATAAACCGGAAAGTAAACAGGATCTGGCCGGCAGAACCGAAGAGCAACAGCCGGAAGGGAACATCCTTGTTCTGAAAAAATGCGGCGGCAAAGGCCGGAATATCCCGCATCAGGAAAAACGTCGCAGCGAGGGGGGTGAGCAACAGAATGGATTTTAAGGCAAAAGGGAGCCTCTTCCAGAGCCCTTTCAGGTCGAGGTTCCACAAATAGATGTAATACGAAATAAACTGCCCCAGAATAATCGCAAAATCATTCCTGAGCACACCGTAAATAAACAGCAGGTACGACCCGAAAATGCTCAGTATCCAGAATGCAGCGGGCGAAAGTATTTTTTTGGCCTTTTCGGTGACAATCCATTGGTACAGCAGCCGTGCCGAAAAAAAAGCTTGCGCCAGAAAACCAATCGCGTATACCCAGGCCGGACTTCCTTGCATGATCAATGTAAATTACTGGAAACGATGCGGTAATTGATGTACCTTTTTTTCATCCACCGATAGGCAAAACAGTCGATAAAAGGCCCGGCAAGGCGGTTCCACAAATGGTATTTCGATTTTCCCGCCATACGCGGATAATGCCTTACGGGAATTTGTCGCACATTGCCGCCCTGCAACAAAATGAGCGCCGGTAGAAACCGGTGCATTCCCCTGAACATGGGAATACGCTTGGCATAATCTGTGTACATCACCTTAAGCGGACATCCCGTATCCGAAACGCCATCTCCCGTCATCATCCGCCGGTAACCGTTCGCTATCTTCGATTGCAGGTTTTTGAAAAAAGAATCCTTGCGGTTGGCACGGATACCCGTAACAAATTCACAATGAGCCAAACCGGGGAGCAGCAGGTTGAAATCATCCGCATCCGTCTGCATATCCGCATCCATATACCCCACGTACTCCGAAAAGCAGTAATCGAATCCGGCCTTGAGCGCGGCACTGAGCCCGCCGTTTCTTTCCATATCGATATGGAAAAAACCGGAATGCCTCTCGCATATCCGATGTATACGATTTCCGCTATCGTCCGTTGAACCGTCGTTCACAAACAAAACACACGTTTTATAAAGCGACTGAGGCAAATAATTGCCGAGTTTCTCTTCCAACCGGGCAATGTTGTCTTCCTCATTATAAACAGGGACAATAATGGTAAAGGCATACTGCCCCGTTTGGTTTGTATGGGTCTGCATAACTTTAAATCAACTCAAAAGGAATCGTCGACTTTACGATAAATCAATCTGCAAATGTAGTTATTTTTCCGTTCAACCGGAATATTTACCGCAAAGTTTATACCTGTCTCAAGCATCACTGCCTCCATAAAAAAGTTTCCGCTCCTTTCAGGAACGGAAACTTTTCTCCATCAAATGCCTTCAGCCTACTGTACGGGTTCAAGGTACTGGGAGTAGCAATACCCCTCTTCACCATCGTTGTCACGTACCAACCACCATTGATCGTTCGCTTTGCTGATAAGCGTGATCACATCTCCGTGAGCTGCTTTTCCCACAATCGGCTGGTCCGTTCCCGGGCCTTTGCGGATGTTCAGGTTACTCTCACGGGTGACCACTTTTACTTTTCCGCCTTCGGTGGCTTTAACGTTCACGTCGAGCACCAGGTCGTTGCTTTTGAAATTGGGATCGATCCTGTCGTAGATCTCCCACATTTTGTCTTTTAAAGCGCCCGAGGGAACCTCTCCCCTCACCCTTAACACGTTGCCTTCATCACTTACGGTTGCGCCATATTGCCGGGCAAGATCAACCAGTTCCCTGTATTTTTCCAGTAATGCCATGTCTCCGGTTATTTTACAGTAATGTTATTGACAACTTGCTGCGGATTAAGCGCGTTTACCTTTTCCATCAACGTCTGCAAATCCCTCTTGCGAATTTCACCTGTCAACGTGACTACACCCTCTTTTACTTCCGCCTTGACGGTCGCGTGGTCTTTCAACGCATCGGCCAAACCGGCGTTAAGGGCGGCATCGATAGCGGTAAAATCAGGGGCAGGAGGAACAACCTCGATGTTGTTAACCACCGATTTCACATTTTCAACCGCTGCCACAGCAGTTTCTGCGTAGGCTTTGGAGGCATCATCTTTTACCGTTCCCGAAAGTGTGGCTACCTGATCCGACACAGCCACCGAAACGTCTGCCAAATCGGGATTAGCAGCCAGCGCCATTTGGGCAGCAGCTTGTACATCAGCGTCTTTTACTTTTTTGCAGGAGGTTGTTGCAACCCCGACTGCAAGGATCAATGCGAGCATCGATACCCAACGAAATGCTTTCATAATTTACCGTTTTTTAGTTAGTTAAACTTTTTGATCATCTTATATTTAAACAATACATGTAATAAACGCATCGGATCATCGAAAAGTTTTGGAAAAAGATGTTTTTTTCAGACATCAGACGTCAGATATCAGGTTATTTAAAGTCTGTTAGCGAAGCAGTCTTAAATCTTTTAAAAAATCTTCGTGTACTTGTGGCAATACGGTTTTGTTCCCTTATGCTCGTAGTACTGCTGGTGGTAATTCTCGGCTTTCCAGAATGTAGAAGCCGGTTTAAGTGTTGTAGCCACTTTGTATCCTTTATTGGTCAGTATGGCGATGTATTTTTCTGCAATCTCTTTCTCTTGAGGTGTTGAGTAGAATATACAAGACAGGTATTGTGGCCCGATATCGGGGCCTTGTCCGTTGGTTTGTGTGAAATCGTGGGTTTCGAAGAATAGTTTAACCATCTCTTCATAGGTTGTTTCCGTCGGATCAAAAACCACTTCCGTCGTTTCCAGGTGTCCGGTGTTTTTCTGACAAACCTGTTCGTAGGTAGGATTATCCACGTGCCCGCCCATAAATCCCACATGGGTCTCTTTCACGCCTTTGGCTTTCATAAAAAAATATTCAGTCCCCCAGAAACAGCCGGAGGCAAAGTAACCCTTTCGCAGATCCGTCTGGCCTGCAGGAATAAACTTCATGGAGATGGAGTTCACGCAATGGCGCGTCTGCTTGGCCGTAAAACCCTCGCCCAGAAAAACGTGGCCCAGGTGCGCCCCGCAATTGTTGCAAAGAATTTCGGTACGCCGCCCGTCAGCATCCCTGACACGTTTCACGGCGCCGTCAATCTCATCGTCGAAAGAGGGCCACCCGCAATTCGATTCGAACTTGTCTTCGGAACGGTAGAGCGGCGCATCGCACCGTTTACAAACGTAGGTTCCTTTGGCCTTGTTTTCCAACAGTTCTCCCGTGAAAGGGCGTTCGGTTCCTTTATGTAAAATAACAAACTCTTCTTCAGGAGTCAATGGATTGTATCCCATAGTTGTATGTTGTTTTAAATTGATTTCCCTTTTACTTTTT
The DNA here is from genome assembly GCA_041848845.1 of Petrimonas sp. Lineage (GTDB taxonomy): Bacteria > Bacteroidota > Bacteroidia > Bacteroidales > Dysgonomonadaceae > Petrimonas. The sequence continues at coordinate 11,359 of JBGZJM010000092.1, forward strand.
TGCGCGCACATGGTGAAGGTTATGCCGGCAAGAGCCAGTAAAAAAAATATCCGAAGGCATTTCAACTGTTTGCTTTTTGCAGGAAAACCGGGTGGAATTTTTGGAGGTTCCATATTTCTGTGATTTTTAATTGAAATGTATCTTGTTACAAACGTAACTTGTAAATCCATACCGTCTGCGGTACTTCAAGTAACTCATATTCGAATCGTTATCAAACGCTTCACGCTCAAATCCAATGTTCCGGTACGCCAAAAACCGGTTCTTGTAAATAATCCATTTAATTACCCATTCCGTAATGTACCAGACATAAAACCCGACAACCCATAACTCCAGCATCTGCCGGGTATGAATCAACTCGTGGTTGATGGTCTGACGGCTTAACTCCGGCTGCTCCTTTCTGGCAAAAACGACCCCGAAAAGATTGATCGCGCGAAAACCCTTCACAGGAAGGTATTTAGAATAGATTATCTTCAACCTGTCAAATTTTGCTGATACCGTGACACATGCTAAAATCCGGCAACAAATTCATTGATTACCGGTCTCAAAGGTAAAAACATTCTGTAAATGTTGTAACTTTGTAGGCTTAAAAATAAATAAAACGGAAATGGATAAAAATTTTTCTTTGGATTTACCTTATAAAATAGCGGATATCTCTTTAGCCGGCTTCGGACGGAAGGAAATTGAAATAGCCGAACACGAAATGCCGGGCTTGATGTCGATCCGCAAAAAATACGCATCGGAAAAGCCTCTCCGGGGAGCCCGCATCACGGGTTCGCTGCACATGACCATACAGACGGCGGTACTGATAGAAACACTGGTCGGGTTGGGAGCCGACGTACGGTGGGCCAGCTGCAACATCTTCTCCACGCAAGACCACGCCGCTGCTGCGATTGCCGCCGCCGGAATTCCCGTTTTTGCATGGAAGGGCGAAACGCTGGAAGAATATTGGTGGTGCACGGAGATGGCCCTGCGATTTCCCGGAGGCAAAGGTCCTAACCTCATCGTTGACGACGGCGGAGATGCTTCGTTGCTCGTGCACTTGGGTTACCGGGCAGAAAAAGATGCAAGAACCATTGACAGAAAGGGGGCCAACCGTGAAGAGCAGGTTGTTCTGGATACGTTAAGCCGCATCCTGAAGGAAGACAGCCAACGCTGGCACCGCACCGTGGCCGAACTGAAGGGTATTTCGGAAGAGACCACAACCGGCGTTCACCGGTTGTACCGGATGATGGAAAAAGGGGAACTGCTGGTTCCCGCCATCAACGTCAACGATTCGGTCACCAAATCGAAATTCGACAACCTGTACGGTTGCCGCGAATCACTGGCCGACGGCATAAAACGGGCCACCGATGTGATGATTGCAGGAAAGGTAGTGGTCGTGCTGGGTTACGGCGATGTGGGAAAAGGTTGTGCCAAATCCATGCGTTCCTACGGAGCCCGGGTTATTGTTACGGAGATCGATCCCATATGTGCCCTGCAGGCCGCCATGGAAGGATTTCAGGTAACCACCATGGAAGAGGCCGTGAAAGAAGGCAACATCTTTGTGACCACCACCGGAAACCGGGACGTTATCACCATCGGGCACATGCAGCAGATGAAAGACCAATCCATTGTGTGCAATATCGGGCATTTCGATAACGAGATACAGGTGGACAAACTGGTCCGTTTTCCCGGGATCACACACACCAACATCAAACCGCAGGTAGACAAATATACTTTCCCTAAAGGGAACTCCATATTCCTGCTTGCCGAAGGCCGTCTGGTGAACCTGGGTTGTGCAACCGGCCACCCTTCGTTTGTGATGAGCAATTCGTTTGCCAACCAAACCCTGGCACAAATCGATTTGTGGAAAAACAACTACGAAACAGGCGTGTACCGGCTTTCCAAACAATTGGATGAAGAAGTTGCCCGGCTTCACCTGGAACAAATCGGGGTGAAACTGACAACACTTACTCCCGAACAGGCCGGCTATATCGGGGTAAATATCGACGGGCCGTACAAGCCGGAACATTATAGGTATTAACCCATTAACCGAACTGTTGAAAATTTATCGCAAATTTATTTCCACAAGCATTGCTTATTAAAAAATTTTGATTTACCTTTGCACTCGCTTTTGCAAGAAAGCATTTAGGCTGATTCGCTAGCTCAGCAGGTAGAGCACATCCCTTTTAAGGATGGGGTCCTGGGTTCGAGCCCCAGGCGGATCACTTTCTAACAAATCAAAATAAAGAAAACTCCTGAATATCAGTCGATTTCAGGAGTTTTCTTTTTCACCTCCACCTTAAATCATGCGAAATACATCAAAAATGTTTTTTGTCGCTTTTTTATCAAGATTGCTTTGAATTATGGAGTAGAAACATTATTTTTGTACTACATAATTATTCCCTGATATGAAATTTGTAAACAGAATAGAAGAACAAGAGCGGCTCTCGGCATCTATAAACGGTCAATCTCCATCCTTTGTGGTAGTATCTGGAAGACGGCGCATCGGAAAGTCAACGTTGATAAAAAAAGTGCTGTCGCCATCAGATGTGTATTATATGGCAGACCAAACAGAGCGGGCGCATCAAATTGAATTGTTGGCAAAAGAAATCGGAATGCGCTTTGAAGGCTTTGATCGTGTAATTTATCCCAATTGGGAAGCATTGTTCCTCGGGTTGAATCAAAGAGCTACAAAACGATTTACACTATGCCTGGATGAGTTTCCATATTTGGCAAAAAGTTCGCCCGAACTACCCTCGCTGCTCCAAAAAATAATTGATGCAAAAACGCTCAAATACAATATCATTATTTGTGGTTCGTCACAACAGTTAATGCAGGGATTGGCGCTCGACAGCCATTCTCCGCTTTATGGACGCGCCAATCAAGTTCTGAAAATATTACCCATCGGTATTACATATCTTCAAGAGTTATTGGACGGTACGCCCATTGAAACTGTTGAAGAATATTCCGTGTGGGGCGGCGTGCCAAGATATTGGGAAATCCGTTTACAAAACAAGTCATTGAAAGAGGCGATAACCTACAATCTACTTAATCCCCAAGGTACTTTATACGAAGAACCATACCGATTGTTTATTGATGATATGCGCGATATTGTGCAGGCCTCCACGCTGCTCTCGTTTATAGGAAATGGCGCAAACCGGATTTCAGAAATTGCCGCAAGAGCAAACAAACCTGTCACAAGCCTTTCCGGGCCTTTGGATAAACTGATAACACTGGGCTACATAGAACGTGAAATTCCGTTTGGGGACAATCATAAAAGCAGTAAAAAAGGAATTTATAAAGTAGCCGACCCGTTTATGGATTTTTATTTTCGCTTTGTTGTTCCCAACCGTTCATTAATTGAATTGGGACGTACGGATGCTGTGATGGAGGAGATTTCGGCACGTTTTAACGGCTATGTGTCTTGGCATTGGGAAAATATTTGCCGTAAAGCAATCAGCGGACAAGTATTCAAAGGAAAACGCTATGGATTAGCATCGCGATGGTGGGGTAATATTTCGCCGGGAGAACAAATGGAGTTTGACGTAGTAGCTGAATCAACCGATGGCAAAAGTCTGCTCGTGGGAGAATGCAAGTGGTCGGATAATGAGAATACCGCATATTTGTTTAAATCCATCAAAGAGAAAATAGAGCAAACCCATTTAGTCAAAAATAAAGAGGTTATTGCTGTACTTTTCCTGAAAAGCAACAAAAAATCGGATGAGAATATTTTCACACCCGAACGGATTTTTGAATTGCTTAAATTGCGATTAGTGAGGTAATGTTCGACCCTATTTTCATTCCGGTATTCCGTTCGGTCAGCTTGCGGACTTTACCGGTTAATGCGGAATTTATAGCCGCCATATTGCTGAACCGGCAGTTGAAAACAGTGAAGACAGACAAAGCCGGACAGGATTTTATATGCGATTGACTACTTTTCATTCGCAATATCGGGCAACAGGTCTCGGTTATAACCGGATCTTTTTCTCGAATCACACCTAAAATTGATATGGAACACAATACAACTATAAAGTTTTAGGCTACTATATTGAAAATGGCCACCGATAGAAAAAACAGCCCCAGGAGCATGAAAACATAATAAACAATCTTTCCAAATGTAGTATTCCAATTTGTTACTACTCTGTGTTTTTCTCCAAACATACGATCGACCCGTTCAAAATTGGGAAATAAAAGACTTTTTCCATACTTTACAACTCGAAACAAGGTTACAAAAGAAATAATGAAAAAAATAATGGAAAGAATGAATCCGAACATGGATTTTAATTTATAAGGCATGATTTGATGAGCAAAGGTATAAAATTCTCAGGATTATCGAAAATCCTCCTTAGGAGATTTAGGAGTTATCTCATTTTGCACTTTAATCACATTTTTCCATCGAAAAACCCACTGATTGGGTTCCTAAACCGGCAGATTACCTGAACATCGAAAAGGAAACCAAGTCCGTTGGTTTACCCAACAGTGGATAAAAGACCTAATACAAGGCGAAAACCTGACATCCACTGGTAATCTCTGGTCGAAAGAATACAACAGATTTTTTCAGGCAAAAGATTCGGTTGCTAAAGTTGAAGAAAGTCCACAAATCTCCACAGTCAAACTTTGTTTGACGATTGACGGATTGGAGATTGGGCAATGGTGCAGAGAGAGGTTCAGGGAGTTAGATATGTTTAAGGGCGAAGTATGAAACCATAGCTTTTCATTTTTAAGAAACACAAAACCGCCAAACTCAGAAGTAATTTTTAGCCAAATTCGGAAGTAAAATGCGTCCAAACTCGGAAGTTTCTTTCTGATCATAGAGAAATTTCATATATGGTTATCACATGGTCTGGTAAATCGATATACCAATGACTGAACGGTTCGGTTGCTGTAAATGCAAAGACCGGTTTCAAGCGGTTTCACTTTCCCTATAGTAGTACAACGTGTCTTGCTTATCGGGCCATCCCGCCAGGTAAAAGTCAATGTTTTGTGTGTTTCTGTAGGAAAATACTTCATTTCCGTAATCCGGTTCAAGAGCAAAATGCTCACTGCTAATCGTTTGCAAAACATCGCCCTGAAGATTTTGCTGCCACACCACGTAAGTGATTTTATTTTGCGACACCTAAAAAAGTGTCTCTAAAATTGTAAATCGCTGACTATAAGTAAATTAAAATAGAGGCAAAAATAAGTGATAAAGTCAGGAAAACAGCTATATTTTGTGGGTGATCCTTTTTTATGGCTAATTAACCGGTGTTTCTGTTTTACGGAAGAGCGGCATCGTAAATCTCGGGAACATCGATCAGTGTACGTGTGTACATTGCCCGTGATCCTTTTACATTGGGATGGTGATAGACATCTATCGTCGAGTAGTTTTCGTGGTACATCGTTGATTTATCGACCTCGATACCATCGCGGTTTACGGAAGTGACGATGTCAAATTTGCACCCCTTGATGTTGTACTTTTGGCGTACCTTTTCTATTGTCTTGTTGGTTGCAACATGTGTGCCTCTCTCGTTGCAGGGGATATTGTTAAGAATGGGGACAGATCCTTGCGCAAGGATATATTCGATCAGTTCACTCAGGTTCTCCTCCGTATTGCCTCCGTTTGTGCCGATGGTGACCATCACATATTTTGCTTTCACGTATGGCAATTCGTTTTTGATGCGTTCCAGTACATGATGGATTGTGCATCCTCCCCGACCGCTGCCCATAGCCCTTCCCGGAACGTTCTTCAATATCAGTTGTGTCCATGCCGAAGGAAAATCGCGTGTGGGGTAGTAGCCATCCGGCTCGGTAATGGAATCGCCGTAGAGTAACAGAAACAGGTCGCTCGCACCGGCCAATACGCTGATTTGTTTGACCAGAAGTGAACTGCCGGCCTGTAAACCAAAACAATAATAGTCGTGCTGGCGACCAGCGTAGAATTCACTGTTCTCTATGGCAATACCCCATCCTCCGGGACCGTCCGTAGTCAATTTTAACAGGTCGGAAGCCCCGGTATACACATCCACAATACGAACAAGGCTTGTTTGATAGGAGCGGTAGATTTCTACCAGGTACTCGTGATCGGCGTTCAGAAAATCCATCTTTTTCCACACCTCCTGTTCGGTTACTACCGAAACTCTCTTTTCAGCAATATTGACAAATAGTGAAAAGTCGCCACTGCTACTTTTGAAGAGGGCTACTGCGTCATTACTGAACTTTACGTGATAACGGATCATTCGTTCAGACAGCGAATAATACCTGTCCAGTCTGATCGTCCCTTCCTTACCGGTTATGTTCAATCCCTCCGGTATGTAATCGGCGGCGAGTCCGTCATCCGGAACCAGTTCGGGAGAGGGGGTCATTTCATCCAGTACCTTGTGATACAAAAGGGTCGTCGGTACGGTATCTGCATGAGCTTGCAGTGTATGGATTGCTCCAATGAAAAGGAGAAATAATAGTTTATAATTCATTTTTGTAATGAGTTTCAAATTGATATTTTCCCGATCCGATAGAGAGGGATACGTATCCGTTTTTCTCCTTTTGGCAGGAAATTCCGGTACTGTTGATATCTTTTCCCGATTCGGTCACTTCCCCGGAAGTGGAAGGAAGGTACACTTGCGCGGTGGTGTTTACCGGCACTTCCACGGACAGGATGAATTTACCGTCGACGATCTTCCAGTCCACACCGATAAGTCCTTGCAGGGACTGGTATGATCCCCCGGCAAAAGTGAGATCCCCGGCAGGTTGCGGTTTGATGATGATCTTTTTAAACCCCGGCTCAGCCGGATTAATGCCCAGTAATGCACGGTAAAACCATTCGCTGACCGATCCGAACATCGGGTGGTTCTGTGAATAGGTACTGGTGGAATAGGCCCAGGTCTCCCAGAGTGAAGTGGCTCCTTTCTCTATCATATATCCCCATCCCGGGAAATCGCGCTGGTTGGCGATACGGTACATCTGCTCATTCATATCATACTCGCGTAGCAGATCGAGCATCAGTTTGGTGCCGAATATGCCGGTGGAGATATGATGGTTGCGGGCTTCAAACGCTTTTTCCAACGCCTCGAACGCTTTAGTTTTGTCGCTTTCGGGCAAGAGGTCGTATCCCAGCCCGAAGACTTGGGCGGTTTGCGTACCGTTGGCGAAGACCCCCGTTTCGGCATTGTAATAGGTTTCCAAAACACGATTCCGAATCTGCCGTAGAATCTCCTGATAATAAGAGGCATCCTCCTGCTGCTCCATCAGTTGCGCGTGTTTCACCATCAGCCTGATATGGTCGTAATAGAAAAGGGATTCCGTAAATCCAAATGGTTTTTCTTCCAACGTTTCATGATCGCTCAATCCGGTGTGATAAAGATAATTGTCAGCCCGGCTGATCAGAAAATCGGCCTGCCTTTTCAAGGCTGCGTAGTTCTCTTCTATGATACGCTTGTCACCGTAAAACTGGTAGAATTTACGGATGATGTATGAGTAGCCCAACTGGAATCCGAGCGGCCCGGATCCGTCGCCGGGACCATGATCTTCAATACCCACATAAGGCGCCGTTTCTGTGATTCCTCCCGGCAGACGTTGTGCAATCCTGTGGTCATCTATCATCTTGCGGTAGAATTGTGTCATGTCATAGTTGAACATGAATGCTTCCGCGGTGTTGAGGATATCTCCCCCGTAGGCAAACTTCTCTCGGGCGGGGCAGTCGGATTGCACGCTGAACATGTTACTTCTGAAAGTGCGTCGTACATTATCCTGCAACGTGTTGAACATCTCGTTGGAGCTGGTAAATGTTCCTGAATTCCCTACACCGGAGGACAAATGCAAACCTTCGATATCGTTCAACGTAGGCGTGCCCGGCCATCCTTTCACCTCCACATAGCGAAAGCCGTGGAAAGTGAAGCGAGGACTCCATTCTTCCCCTTTCGGATCCCCTTTCAGTGTGTAGTGGTCTTCCTGCCATGCGTAATCGGGTGCGCCTTCACCGGCATCACATCCTTTTATTTGTCCGGCAATCGCTGTCATCCCGTTCAAACTACCATCGGGGTAGATATCTTCCCCGTAACGGAGGGAGATGGTGGTACCTTCCGGACCTTTGACTTTCAGGTGTATTACTCCTGCAAAGTTGACTCCCATATCGAAGATATATACGCCCGGTTTTATTTCATTGATGCGGACCGGCTTGATGACCTCTATCGGTTTTATACGGGGGATCATTTGCGCCATCAGCTTGCCTTTGGGACCTTCGGTTTCGGTTGCTTTTTTGGCATTCTTCAATGCCGTACCGGTTGATGCCCAGCCCGGTTGTTCCCGACGGGCATCATACACCTCTCCCAGATAGATATTATTGCGGATGACAGGTCCGGGAGCGGTCTCCCAATCCTGGTCGGTATAGATTTCTTCCACCGTTCCGTCCTGGTAGGTAATCCGTAATTGTGCCTTTACAGTGGGACGCCCGGAGTCGAGATATTGTCGGAGATTTCGGTGAGCACTGCACCACATACGTAAAGGCAGAAGGTTGTACCAGCCATTTCCTGCCATAATGCCAAAGACATTATCTCCTCTTCGTATCTGGTCAGACACGTCATATGTGGCATACAGCACCTGTTTGCTGTAGGTGGTCCATCCCGGATCAAGCACCTGCTCCCCTATTTTTTCTCCGTTGAGGTAAGGTTCGTAATAGCCTACTCCGGTAATGTAGAGACGGGCGTTGTCGATTTTCTTCGTCACGTTGAAACTTTTCCTGAACAGCGGCGCCGGGTCATCTTTGTAGAAATCGGCATCTTTTTCAGGTGTGGCGCTTCCGTCATTGATCCATTTGGCTTTCCAGTCACCGTCGCTCATCATTGCCGTTTCAAACCATGCCGTTTCACTCCATTCCGAAGTTTCTCCTTGTGCATCGTTCACCCTGACCTTCCAGTAATAACGGGTAAAGGACCTAAGAGGATTTCCGGCAAAAGGAATATGAAGGTTATCGCCGGAATCTACGATGCCTGAGGACCATATATTGCCTTTGTTGGCGTTGATGTCTTTCAGATTGTCGCTCACGATAATTTCATAGGCAGTCTGTAGCTGATACCTCTTTTTAGAAGATAATTTCCAGCTGAAGCGAGGGTGAGGAATATCAATCCCCAGCGGATTTTCTATATATTCACAGGTATGATGATCAATGAATACAGACCCTTTGGTTGAACATGATGCCATAGCCGGTAGCCCCTGAATAATAATGAGGAGAGAAAATAGAACTTTCTTCATTATTTATACTATTTAGACACCCAGTAGTTCAGGGTGTTGTTAGGAGTTTTTAAAACAACTTTCATAAAATTCGAATTTTTGGGAAGCTTGACGGGAATGGATGCTTTTCCATCCTTGATGTTTACTTCGCCAATCTTCCGATAGGAATCTTTTCCTCCTTCTTTGACGTTGTTGGTGAAACTTACCAATACCTCAGCCTGCACATCTTTTTCTTTGTCGATCACTTTCCAGTCAAGCATCAACTTTTTGTTGTCAATCAGGTGAGCGGTCAGGTCGAAAGCGTCTACTTTCTTGAACACGGAAACACCGTCCAGTTCGTATTGTATTTCGGTGGGGATCTTCACATCCAGAAATCCACAGATGGTAGGTAGTAAGTCGACGCCGGCTGTACGGTTATGGAGTGCATAGATGTTGATATCCTTCTTGTTCATCACCATCCATATATGACGTTCATTGTCGCTTTGACCTCCATGGTAGCTGCCTGTGCCCGGGTTTCTGCCGTGATCGGTCACCACCACGAAGAGCCACTCCTCGCCGAGTTCCTCCTCCCGTTGTTTTACCGAGTCGTAGATCAACCCGACCAACGCGTCCTGAAAGGTAATGGAATTGTAGAATTCGGGGCTGTTGCCGTGATGATGCCCTACATCATCGGTATATTGCAGGTAGACCCATGACAGGTCCGGCCCCTCTTTATAGACGGTTTTCGCAGCAGCCAAGGCTACCTCCGTATCGATCCGCTTAATATGGTTGCTTCTTTTATCGTGGGGATAGTTTTCGTGGTCTACTTCCAGTCCGTCGAAATGATAGTCGAACCGGATGCCTCCGGTGGCAGCCAGTCCTTCTCCGAGGAGTTTGGTACGGTTGTCCAGCCAAGTGGAAAAGATGGCTATCTTTCCATCGGGATAGGTATCCTTGAAAAGTTTGAATAGGGAGGGGTAATTGTAATTGGGGGCTGTGAGACTGTTGTTCCATACATTGTTCTTATTGGCCCATACGCCGGTAACCAGAATGGCATATCCATTTGCCGAGATGGTAGGCGTCTCGCAATAGGTGCCTTTTTTTCCACCCACGTAGGAGTTCAGAAAGACACCTTCCTTCTCGATCCTGTCGAGGTTGGGTGTACTTGCCTTGTGAATGATATCGGTGGGAATACCGTCCATAATAATATAAATCGCCTTTTTTGTCGGTGCCTGGGCGAAGGAAATGAATCCTGTCATCCATAGTAAATATATAAATGCTGTTTTTTTCATCATATCAACAAATCATTAAAATATCAAATTAATCAGATACTCCACGGTGCCCGCATGGGTTGATTCACCAGGCGGTTGGCCTCTTCATCATTCACGAAACATTCTTTCACCGGATCATATTCGAGAGTCCTGTTTAGTCGGAGTGACACCACTCCCATGTTCACAATGGTGCAGGAGCGGTGTCCGTTGATCTCGTTGAGGGCGAATTTCTGCCTGTTATGGATACATTTAAGAAAGTCAGTATTTTGTTCCTGCGGTTCGGGGAAGTCTGTCAGTTTCTTTTCCCAGTCGGGTATGTCGCAAACAAAATTCCGGTAAACATTCCCTTTCGGTCCGGAAATATAAGGTGTCCCCGGTTCTCCGTAGTCTCCTCCCCAAAGGATGATCTGACAACCGTCTTCATAGGTATATGTAATGGATCTCCATGTTCCTACTGCGTCAGGATGTTGTTGCGGTGCATCCACTTCGACCTTGACAGGACTGGTTTTGTCCTTGCCGAGCATGTATTGTACCGGGTCGATATAATGTTGTCCCATATCTCCGAGTCCTCCGCCATCGTAGTCCCAGTATCCTCGGAATGTTTGATGTACGCGATGTGCGTTATACGGTTTGTAGGGGGCCGGTCCGAGCCACATGTTATAGTCGAGTTCCTGCGGGATGGATTGGGGTTCCAAGTGTGTCTTTCCTACCCAGAAAAATTTCCAGTCGAAGCCGGTGTGCTTGCTGATGGTCACCTTTAGTGGCCATCCCAAGAGGCTGCTGTCGATCAGTTTTTTGAGAGGTTTCACAGGTGTCCCTAGTCCGTAGAACGAATCCTTGAAACGGAACCATGTATTGAGACGGAAGATATTGCCATGCTGCGCGATGGCTTCCCTCACCCGTTTCCCTTCACCGATGGTTCGTGTCATTGGTTTTTCGCAGAAGATATCCTTACCCGACTTTGCCGCTTCGACCGACATAATGCCGTGCCAATGGGGCGGGGTGGCGATATGCACGATATCCACGTTCTTGTCGAGGATCAGATCCCGGAAATCGTGGTAGAGGTTGATTTTTTCTTTTACCATTGCAGCAGCCTCCGAGAGATGTGTTTTATCCACATCGCACATGGCTACCACACGGGTGTTGTCGTAGGGGATATGGCCACGGCCCATCCATCCTGTGCCGATGATTCCTTTGGTGAGTTCATCACTTGGGGCGATCATACCTTTCCCTAGTACGTTTCTGGGAACGATGGTGAGCAGTGTTATTCCACCCATTGTTTTCAAAAATTGTCTTCTAGAAGTCATTATCATAAATATTGTTGAGTAAGAATCTATAAAAAACAGGGGGGGCAAGAGTTTTCTGATACACCCTGTTGTTCGTTTTAATTTTCAATTATGGTTTTAAAATCCACATTAAATCGTTGTTTTTGTCTTCCCCGTTATATTGGCGATTTAATGCTTCTTTGAGGTTATCCGGATTTTCATCATATTCGGTTTGGGGATACATCCACCGTTTGGGCAATTGGTCCGGTACCTGGTTCATATTGGTTGTCGGATCAATAGGTAAATTGGGATAGAGCACCCTTCTATACTCATAAAATCCATCCCAAGGTTGCTGCAGAAAATAGATAAAATATTTCTGTTGGAAAATCTGTTTTAATTGTGTTTCCCGGTTCGAGGCGAAAGCTGCATTTCCTCTCGCCAGATAATCAGAAATGTATTCGTCGGTGATGCCGGGTCTATCTGCTATATATCTATCGGGCGTGTTGTCTGCTACGAACTTCATGGCTGCCGTGACTCCCTTGTCATAGTACTCTTTTGCATTTCCTGTGGCCCATCCTCTGGTGATTCCTTCAGCCAGATTAAAGCATTGTTCGGCATATCCGAGTCGTACGATAGGCTCTCCGTTCGGATTATCTATATCGGTATATCGTTTATTTAACCTGCAGCATTTGTTTTCTCCATACAGAGCCGTTACCTTGTCGAATGACAAACTTGGATCAATTGATATGTATGCATTGAAATCACCGGCTGTAAGACCGTGATTGATCATATAAGCGGAAGGGGTAGCAAAATAAAATAGCCGATTATCTTGCAATACCTTCAAGGAGTCGACGAAATTGGATGTCAGTACCACATAAGAATTTTGTTTGGAATATAAATCATTATACGGGTAAACTTGTCCTCCTTTATTGGAATACACCAACTGGAAATTATCGTCGTTACTCTCCATCAAGGACCTGCTGTTAAACAATTCCTGGAATTGAGTTTTTACGTTCAAATCCGGATCCGTGTCATGCAGATAAAGGTTGATAAGGACTTTCAGTTTGAAAGCATTGGTTACTTTTCTCCATTTGGCAGGATCGCCACCCAATATCGGATCGCCATCAAACTTGCAAGACGTGGCAAATAATTGATCTGCCTTATCCAGATCTGCAAGGATTGACATCATTACTTCTTTCTGGGTATCGTATTTGGGCTGATAAATAATTTCATCACTTCGTGCTGCTTCAGAGTAGGGTATATCGCCAAAATCGAGTGACAAGTAAAAAAGTTTGTATGCTTTCAGAAAATGGGCCAATGCCTGGTAGGAATCTCTTATGCTTGGATCGGCACTCTCTACCATTTGATTCACATTAGTGAGACTTAAGTAGGGATCAAAACCGCCGCGGTCTATCCTATTATACATGGTTGTCCACATGAGCTCTGCCGTTAATGCATGCTTGCTCATGAAATTATGAGAAATAAACGCTCCGTATTCATGATACTGTTTGGTCATATCAATGAGTAATCCGGTGGCCAACATACCCGGTGTCACCTTATTTGTTGCGTTCGGATTCGTATTGAGATCATCAAAATCTGCACAAGAGAATAATATGGCTACGGATATTATTACTCCAATTATACTATATCTTGTCATTGTTATATCGTATTAAAATGTTGCTTTTAAATTAAAACCGATAAATCTCATAGAGGGAGAATTCAAGTTTTCCGATCCCTTATCGGGGTCAGAGTATTTAAATTCTTTTGTCCACAACAGCAGGTTACTGCCTGTAAGCCCAACGGTAAAATCGTGCATTTTCATTTTTTGCGAGATTGTCGTTGGCAGGGTATAGTTCAATGCGACCTCACGGAGTTTGAAAAATGTTCTATCTTTATAGGAATGGGGATTCCCTGCAAAATAACTGCCGTTATAGGTGCGGATATAATTTTCATAGGAGACTTCCTTGTCATTTGGTGCATACACGCGGTTATCAGCAATGACCTGTCCATACTCGTCCCTATTGATTGTGCCGGAGACTACTTTTACTCCTTGTCCTACATAATTAATCTTTTTGTTTACTACTTCATCGTATCTCCACTGGTTATCCGATTTAATATGGGAACCTGCATACCACATAACCTGATCGGTCATATTATACAATACCCCACCTACACTGCCATCGATGGCAATATCGAAAGATATATTTTTGTATATGAACGTATTCGAAAGTCCCCATATCCAATCGGGAGATGAATATCCCATAAGGCCATAGTGAGGAATACTTTCCGGCAAGCCATTCGCCCCGTGTACAATATTTCCCTGTGGATCCGTATCCCATAATGGTGCAGAGAGATGATCATACCGCTTTCCTTCTTTTATCCAGGGAGCTTTGGCTGAATAGACGGGGTCTAATTTCTTATATATATTTCTGTCTAAAGACCAGTTGAATAATGCATTCCATTCAAAGTCATTGTTTTTTACGGGGATTCCGCCTATAGTCACTTCATATCCCCTCCTTTCCCTTTCTTCTTCCGAATTCACAAAAGTCTGTCTATAACCGGAGCTCATGCTTAGGTCGGCCTTTACTGCAAAATTATAACACTTTTTATTGTAATAGGTTATATCTGCCCATAATCTGTTTTTGAGAAAAATAGCATGTACACCGAATTCATAGGAACGTGAACCCTCAGGCCTTAGATCTACTCCCCTTATTTCTTGCGGATAATAAGCGGCGGTCAAACCATCCCATACATTTGTTTGGACAGAGAAAACATTATTTATTTCATATATGCCCAGATCGTTTTTATTCTGTGTCCATGATCCTCTCAGTTTAAGCATATTCAACCATCCCGGCATTTTAATGAATTCAGAAAGAATAAGACTTCCTGCCACAGAGGGGTAAAAGAAAGAACGCGTTGAACGTGGTAATGTACTGGACCAATCGTTACGGGCAGTCATATCAAGAAAGAACAGGCTTTCCCACGATAGAGTGACCTTCCCGAAAAGACTATTCACCTGTTTTTTGAATCCACCCTGGCCTGTTTTTGCCGGATCAACCGAGGCATTGAGCGAATAAAAGCCGGGAATAGACAAGCCGTTATTTGTTTCCCCCCACACATTACTTCCTTGTCTGTAGTTAATGGTTCCACCGACCAGTCCATCAAATCCCAATTTCCCAAATCTGTGATTGGCAGTTAACAATAGATCATTGTTCATACTGAAGCCGCTCTGCTGGTCTATGTAGTAATATCCCCTCTTCTGAGCGGTATAACTTTTCGCATACCTCCATTCATCCTTATTATGGAAATAATCGAAGCCGGATCTAAGGGTGATATTGAGCCATGGCTGCAGATTATATTTCATCGACAAAGAGCCGTTAGTCACATCAAAGTCATCACCATGGAGTCTTTCATGAGCAAGAAAATAGGGGTTGTCATACCAATTGTTTTCCATCCAGTTTTGTCGTTCATTCTCTTTACTCTGGACCCAATAGTCTTTGTATTCACGAATATCATATTCACTTCCCGACCACACGACCAGATTATATATATATCCACCACCACCATATCGTGGCCCCAAATTATTTGGAAAAAATCGCTTATTGTAGGTCATGTTTCCTTCAAAGCTGAACTTATCTACCGAAAAGTCTCCACCAATCGAATAGGTAAACTTGTTTAATTTTGTATTTGGATATTGCCCTTTATTATACACATGTGTGAATGAAGTGCGGAAACTACCGTTTTCTCTCTGAAAAGACAAGTTGATATTGTTATTCGTGATAATACCGGTCTCTAAAAAGTTCTTGAAGTTATTTTTTCCTTTCGAAACCAATTCCGTTTCTTCCCACTCATAAGTAAAAGGATTGTATTGGCTTACTTTATATCCTGCATCCAAAGGGGCGCCCCATACAAAGTCGCCGACGCGGTATGTGCCCGATCCCCCCGAACTGTAGGAGGTCTGCACTTCCGGAAAAGCGAGATAACCTGCTTCAAACATCGTATTGCTACTGATATTCACTTGTAATCCACCCTTTTTATTTCCTCTTTTAGTGGTAACCAGTATGGCGCCTGCTTCTCCGCGTGATCCGTATAAGGCTGCGGCGGTAGCCCCTTTTAAAACACTGATGGATTCTACATCGTCGGATGCTAAATCTCGTAATGACACATTCGTATAAGGAATCCCATCTATAACCAAGAGAGGTGTTTCTCCCCTTAATTTTAGTGTTGGAGCTTCATTGAATTCGGTACTGCTTTGAATGTTCATTCCCGCCACTTTCCCAATAAGATTGGAAGCCACATCGATATTTTTCACAGCAGCAAGCTTGTTCCCATCCACTTTCTGAACAGAATAACCCAGCGCTTTCTCCGAGCGTTTTATTCCCAGGGCTGTTACAACAACCTCATCCAATCTCCTTGTATCTTCTTTTAGGACAATGTCGAAATTCGTTTTTTCCTTGGTAGGAATATCTTGCGGCAAATAACCGATATAAGAAATCTGAATAACTGCATTCTCTTTTATTTTCAAACTGAATTTACCCTCAGCGTCCGTGATTGTCCCGTTTACCGTTTCAGTATCCTTTTCAATTACATTTGCACCGATAATCGACTCTCCTCTTTCATCTACGACTCTCCCTGTTATTCTCTTACTTTTCTGTACCGCATTTTGGGCAGTAGAGACAGCTACGGTTACCAGAATTCTGTTTCCGCGGACTTGATATTGCAAGTTCCGCGGGACAAATACTTGTTGTAAGATAGTTTCTATGGGCTGCTCCTGTGCAGATATAGTCACCTTTTCTTTATCTTTTATATCCAGATCCCGATAGGAAAATCGGTATGTACTTTGTTTTTCGATTACACCGAAAAACTCTTGCAAAGTCACATTCTGCAAAGACAGGTTGATTTTATCCTGTGCAGAGAGTAGGGTGGGTATTATGAGAAAAAAAGTCAG
>JBGZJM010000093.1:0-4278 GCA_041848845.1 Petrimonas sp.
ATGAAGATTTATAAAGCTAAACATTCTAAATTAACTTGCTATGGAACATGCAATTTTAACTTTATGTCTGGCCTCTGTCTTATTCTCAGGATGCTCTAAAATAGAAAAAACAGACTTGCCGGAACCAATTGATTCCGGAGAACTTATAACGTGGGGTAAGTCTTTTATAGAAGGTGAAATGGAGGCTACCGGTTCTCTTGTAAGTGACAGAAACGGCATTGTCAGGATGTATGCGTGCACGCCAAATAATGTATATGTGAAAGGCACTAGCAGCTCCTTTGAGCCCGTGTCTAAAGAGTTGGGCATAAAAGCTCATGACCTTTTGCAGAGGAACGATACCCTTTTTGCCCTGACGCGGAAAGAAAATATCAATGGAGAAGTTTTTGCCGTGGATGGTCAATATTTTATGGCTAAAGACAATGTTTGGTGGGAAAAAGATGAAAAAGGCCTATATAAGAATCTGCGTAAACAAATGGGAGTGGCAAAAAATTCAAAAGGCGTACAGTATCGCATTAAGCATAACACGGAAACGGTAAACGGTGTCACCCATATCTTGCCTTCTGAAGTAGAAAAATTTGTAGAGAACAAATGGGTTGTCGTAAAAATGCCCGCAAACGAAAAAGACTGTCTGACAAATATCTCTATTGCATCAAACGATATGATTTATTTGACAGGGATTGCAGGTACTTTTGACGGAAAAAATCACTTTATCCGGTCAGAAACGGGCCCCGCCTTTGTTATAAATACTAAGGATAGTAAATAAAACTTTCATCTGTATCGCATTTCATATAAACACGACATGATACACTACCTACAATGCGACAACTGCGGCAACCGTAACGGGAGATGAAATCGGAATATGTGGTATTCTGTACATCGTGCGGACAGAAGCTCGACAATAATTTCACCCAATGACAGCGAAGAAATCCCGGCGGAACATTCGAGGATTTTAAACGAAACGCCTGTTTCACAGAAGATCAATTGCCACCCGCAATACCGATAAAGAAAGGCAAGATACTCAAATCGAGATCTTTGAAGGAGAAAATTCTTATAGTGGTAATAACCACGATTTTTGCTGCTGTCGGTGCAGTTATTCTGTCAGCAACCTTCCCGGATTTATCCAGCGGGGAACATATACCCGGAACGGACATCACATTGCTTTTATAAATAATAGGAATAGTGAAGGATTTAAATTATTGGCAAGTGATGGTTTTAAGCAGGAGAGACGATAAGGTTGCAGGGCAGGCGGCAGAAAGAATTATCCAATCCGTACAAATCGATTATCCGTCCTGACGGAAATAAAATAATAAAGAACACATTAAACAAAAAGTTGCGGCCTTGCCTTTTTAGGCGGCTCGGAGGTTTACTTCTCAAATTTCACATTCAATACCACCACTTCCGAAACCGTGCCTATGCGGTATTGCGGGCCTGCCAATCCCAGTCCCGAGGTTACATAGACATGGGTGTTGCCTTTCCGGGCATACCCGTAAGCCACTTCAAAAACCAAACGCGTGGCAATATTTCCGGGAAAAGCCTGTCCGTGGTGGGTGTGTCCGTATAGCGCAATGTCGGCTCCGGCATTGACTTCTTCGTCAAGGTCGTTGGGGTTGTGGTTCAGGACGATGACCGGTCTTGACACATTCACGTTTTGCCGGTTCAAAATTTCGGATAACGGCAACCGGTCGGAGAACACAAAATCTTCGCGTCCCACAACGTAGAAAGCGCTGTCAATCAGGACAGCCGAATCGCGCAGCATGGTTATGCCCGCATCATTCAACCATTGTATTTTCCGTTCGGCTTCGTGACGGTATTCGTGGTTGCCCGTGCAGGAGTATACGCCCAGAGGCGCGTGCAGCCGCCGGAGTTCCTCGTCCATCCTTTGTTCCTGAACGGGTTCGATGCTGGAGTCGAGGAGATCTCCCACAAAAAGGATCAAATCGGGTTTCTGCTCCACGATTAAATCCACCATCCTTTGCGCGTCATCCCGGTTGATCAGGTATCCCAGGTGTAAGTCGCCAACCATCGCAATCCTCACGGAGTCCATTTTTCCGGCCGGTTTGCCAACCCGTATGTCCACCTGTCGCACCTCCGGATGGTTAAATTTGTAATTGCCGTAAGACAACGTGATTATTACCACTGCAAAGGAGGAGAGAAAGAGGATGAGTTTCGTCTTTTCCGGCTGGTTCAGCAACTCTCCGGGGCGGGTGAGTTTCTTCCGGAATGCCAGGTACAGAAAGTCGCCTGTCAATACCAGGCCTCCCAGGTATAGCAGGAAAAGCATCCAGCTGGTCCCCATCATGCGGATGGGATGGATAATTTCAGGAGGGAGATGGCGGTAGAATGCAAATCCGATGAGGTAGACCAACAGTTCGAAAGCGAAAATAACCGTCCAGAATGTCCGGAGCCGCTTTTGCGTTTTAAAGACATCCCAACCCTTCAGGAAAACAAGGACGTTGAGCGTGAGATGGATAATGAGTGCGACGATAAGTGAACGCATAAAAAAGTAAACAAATTAATTCTCCAAATCCAATACCAGGTATTCCGATCGGGTGCCAATGCGGAACTTGCCGCCCCAGATGCCCAGGCCCGAAGAAACGTAGAAATGGGTATTCCCTTTTCGGAGGTACCCTTGCGAAAGCTCGAAAATCTTGTCCGCTATCAGCGAAGCCGGAAAGACCTGTCCCCGATGTGTATGCCCGGAGAATTGAAAGTCGATCCCTTCCCGCACCGCCTCATCCAGGTCGTAAGGTTGATGATTGAGCAGGATGGAGAAGGTGTGCTTGTCGCTGTTTCTTACCAGTTCCGACAATGGCTTGCGATTCTTCCGGGAATGATCTTCCCGTCCGATGATTGTTATTCCATTCGTTTGAAATATGGAGTCACGCAAGAGCGTAATTCCCGACCGGGTGTAAAAATCCGCGCTGTTTTTAATACCCGAAATGTATTCGTGATTGCCGGTACAGGCATAGATTCCCAGGGGCGCTTTAATTTTCAGCAATTCCTTGTCGAGCGAATGTGTCCATACGGGGCGCAGCTGGTTGTCGACCAGGTCTCCGCCAATAATAACCATGTCCGGATTTTCGGCATTGATCATCTCCACCCACCTGCTCAGCTCTTTCTTTGAAATGGTGTAGCCCAAGTGTAGATCGCTGATACCGACGATTCTCACCGGCTTATCGATTTTTTCGGTCTTGATGGTTATGTGCGAACGTTTTTTGTTGTGGTATTGCCGGTTCCCGTACAAAAGTATCAACGCCGTGATCCCCAGACCTGCGAAGGCAGTCATCGCGTTGTGATGAAAAATCGCACGGACAGTTTCTCTGCCGGCAACAGGTGTGAAACAGTTGATGATCCTGAATAAATCGACAAGGAGAATGAGCATGAAAACATACAGGAAGGCGATCATCCACGATGTGCCGAACCGGTAAAAGAAGCCGGCAGCCTCCACAGGCATGGCCTCGCCAAACCGGAAAAAAACGAGCAGGCTGGCAAATCCAAGCACAAAAATACCCGTCACGACAATTCTGACCCACGCATTTGCCGGGATCAGCTGGTATATCCTGACGGCCGCATATACGTTGGCCGTCAAATAGAAGAAGAGTAGGGTCAGAAAAAACGATTTCATTTTCTTTTACAAGGTTAGGAAAAAACTGACCCACAAAGGTACGGAAAAATCGATGACCATTCCGTGGAAAAGTGCCACAACCACGTAATCGGATCCCGAATATCGGGTGATCATGGGCAGGGTCGTGTCCATGGTGGTCGCGCCACCGGCACAAATGGGGGATAGTTTTCCGAAATATTTTACCATCCACGGCGTAAAAACCAGGACGATGAACTCGCGCATGATATTGGCCAGCAGGGCTACCGTACCCAGTTCGGCCCCACGAAACTCGGAGATGAGAATACTCGATAGCGAATAGTAGGCAAAACCGGCCCCTATGCTCAAACAATCGCTCAAACTCCTTCCGGGAAGGAGAAGGCTTGCCAGTGCAGCTCCGGCGAACGTTCCAACGGTGGTGGCAACGGGCACCAGGGCGATCCTGAACCCGAATCGTTTCACGGCCGTAAACATGTTCTTGCCGGAACCTATCTGTACCCCGACAAAAAATAACAGTCCGTAAAGGATCCATTTCGAGATATCGTCTTTCAGCAGCACGTCGGGGATGTGTCCCCAAAGAGCGAGAACGACGCCCAGGGCAAAAAGCAGGAGATAGATAAGGGATTGCTTCATGAATTTTCACCCTTTCTCCGGAAAAACGTCGAGTGCACCAGCCA
>JBGZJM010000094.1:0-5029 GCA_041848845.1 Petrimonas sp.
ACAATCACTTGGGAAAATTTTGCCGTAAAGCATCCCTATTATCGCAAATTTACCATTCAGCGGGGCAAGGTAAATTCCTATTCTTCCAGTATGCCTGCTATTATGATGCGATATGCCAATGTCCTGCTTGTATATGCTGAGGCGCAAGCCAGAAGTACCGAACCCGATGCAAGTGCATATAACGCTATTAATCTTGTTCGAAAAAGAGCCGGATTATCGGATTTACAACCTGGTTTAAGCAAAGATGCTTTCATTGATGCCGTTATTGCCGAAAGAGGATGGGAGTTTGCCGGCGAGTGGTCGCGATGGTTCGACCTTATCAGAACCGAAACTCTTGAAAAAGCATTGCAAAACAGGGATACATCATCCGAAATAGCGCTTATCGGTAATGCGGGCGACCGGAAAAATTGGTGGATGCCGATTCCGGGAAAGGACAAAGACAAAAATCCCAATTTATAGTTGGTCTTTTTTTCATTCTCTCTTGAAGATGTTCGTAAAATAGAACCGAAAGATTCTTGACTTGCGGACATCTTCTTTTGCATTTCTCAAAATCGGCATATAATCTGTACTTTCTATATCCTTTTACGTCGCAATAATTTTATAAACATCCCAATCATCCGAATTAAAAGCATGACAAAAAAAATCGTATTCAGTTTGCTCTTTATCGCAGTTGGTTTTCTGTCATTTTCACAAAATCAAAAAGGAGATTTACGAGTTACGCCCGACGGACATTACCTGCAATACGCTGACGGAACACCCTTCTTTTGGCTGGGCGATACCGGCTGGGAACTTTTTCACAGGCTCACATTGGACGAAGTTCATCATTATTTCGAAAACCGTATGGCAAAAGGTTTCAATGTAATTCAGGCCGTTATTCTGGCCGAACTCGACGGATTGCGCACTCCCAACCGCTACGGCAACGTCCCGTTGTTGAATATGAATCCCGATACGCCCGACGAAAAATATTTCACACTCGTTGACAGTGTTGTACAACTCGCCTCGGAAAAAGGGTTGATAATGGCCTTGCTGCCTGCCTGGGGCGATAAAGTAACCTTGAATTACGGAGGCGAAGGGCCTGTTGTCTTTACCCCTGACAATGCGTACCGATTTGGAAAATATTTGGGAAACCGGTATAAAAAGTTTACCAATATTGTCTGGATTCTGGGAGGAGACCGCCCGCCGCAACACGACTGCAACGATTGGAAACCCATTTATGCGGCAATGGCAAAAGGATTGGATGAGGGTGCCGGAAGGCATATCCTGAAATCGTTCCATCCGGGAGGGTCGGTATGGGAAAGTTCCGTACATTTGCACAACGAACCGTGGATGGATTTTAACATGATTCAGTCCGGACATGCGGAGCAAGACCAGCCCGTTTGGAGAAACGCTCAACGGGATTGGAATTTAAAGCCGGCCAAACCCGTAATCGACTCGGAGCCCAATTACGAAGATCTGACTGTAAATCCTTGGTCGAGAAGCGAACAGCCCAAACCGGTTTTTACCGATTACGATGTCCGCAAGCAGCTATACCGCGCAGTATTTGCCGGGGCTTTTGGGGCAACTTACGGACAGAGCAGCGTTTGGCGCATGCACAACAACGAGATATATGACGAGAACCGGGGACTGGAAAAATGGTCGGATATGCTTGACAGGCCGGGCGCTTTTCAATCGGGATATTTACGGAAACTTATCGAGAGCCGTCCTTTTAACAACCGCATTCCCGACGATGCCATCGTTCTTGAAGGACAAGGAGCTAAATCCGATTATATAACTGCCTTCAAGGATACGGACGGAAGATATTTAATGGTATATTTGCCCGTGGGTAAAAAAATTGTAGTGGACGCATCCTCCATAACGTCAAACAAATTGATCGGCTGGTGGTATAATCCCAAAACAAGTGCGACTGTAAAAATAGGTACTTTCAGCAAAAAAGCATCACTTCCGTTCACGCCTCCCACAGAAGGCATCGGAAACGACTGGGTACTGATTTTGGACAGTGCAAAAGTGAAATTCAACGAACCCTGAAATCAAAAAAATAATAACGATGAGGAGATTAACATATATTCTGGCATTGGTTCTTTTTGTAAATGTCGCTCACATGTACAGCCAAAAAGGATTGCTGAAAGTCACCCCTAACGGGCACTATCTGCAATACGAAGACGGCACTCCGTTTTTTTGGTTGGGCGATACGGGGTGGGAACTGTTTCACCGGCTTACGCTCGAAGAGATTGAGCGCTACCTCGACAACCGCCAGGCCAAAGGGTTCAATGTAATTCAGGCGGTTATACTCGCAGAATTGGACGGGCTTCGTGTTCCCAACCGCTACGGCGAGGTTCCGTTGTTGAATATGAACCCCGATACCCCCAACGAAAAATACTTCCATCTGGTAGATACCGTCATCGAGATGGCCGACCGGAGGAATATGGTTATGGCGCTGTTGCCCGCGTGGGGCGATAAGGTAACCCTGAATTACGGCGGGCAGGGGCCTGTTGTTTTTACTCCGCAGAGTGCCTACCGGTACGGCCTTTTTCTGGGTAAACGATACAAAGACAAGGATAATATTGTTTGGATTATGGGTGGCGACCGGCCTCCCAAACACGACTGCAACGATTGGACACCGGTTTACGGCGCCATGGCCAAAGGCATCGACGACGGATCGGGCAAGCATTTTCTGAAATCGTTTCATCCCGGAGGTTCCATTTGGGAAAGTTCGCCCTTGCTTCATAACGAAGATTGGATGGATTTTAATATGATTCAGTCCGGCCACGCGCAATCAGACCAGCCCGTTTGGCAGAATATACTGAAAGATTGGGAGTTGAAACCCGCAAAACCCACCATCGACAGCGAGCCGTGTTACGAAGACCATCCCATAAACCCCTGGCCGGCGTGGGAGCCGTCGAAAGGATATTTCCGCGATTACGAAGTTCGTAAACAGTTATACCGATCGGTTTTTTCGGGCGGATTTGGTGTAACCTACGGCCATCACAGCATTTGGCAATTCTACAATCCCGGTGCGGAAAAAGTAAATTACCCCGACCGGTATTGGTATGAAGCGTTAGATCGCCCGGCCGCTTATCAGGCCGGCTATCTCAGGCAACTTATCGAAAGCCGCCCTTCTGTAAACAGAATCCCCGACGAAAACATCGTTGAGGAAGGACAGGGCGAGGGAGCCGGATACATTGCGGCGTTTAAAGATGAAAAAGGACGTTTTTTAATGGTCTATCTTCCCATAGGAAAAACCATAACGGTGAACACGTCGTCTATTCTTTCGGAACGAGTCAGATGCCGATGGTTTAATCCCCAAAATGCGGAAACAAAAAATATCGGAAGATTAAAAAACAAAAAATCGATGCAATTCACCCCTCCTCTTACCGGCATTGGGCACGATTGGGTGCTGGTAATTGACAATGAATAATATGGAATATAGATATCATTTCGTTCATTGTTGCTATGTGCCCGTTCAATACATGTAGTCCTATCTCGGCCATATTCAACCAACTGCCATGCTTTGGTGTAAATATGTTGATCATAAGCATTCTTTGTACACCCGGCGAGATTCGAACTCGCATCGTCGGAACCGGAATCCGATATTCTATCCATTGAACTACGGGTGCGGAAATTACCTGAAAGAAATATTGTTCCAGTTCAGCGTGATTGTCTCACTTTTTATAAACGGCTTGACCTCTGCTAGTTGCTCGTCGGAAAGGTATCCTTCCAGATCGAGTTTCAGGGTTAACGCGTTTGAGCCGTTTTCAAATTCAGCCGAAACGGGATAAATATCCGGCAAAGATAATGCAAATTTATAATTTTCGGAATCTTTTTTTGATGAATCGAAAAAAGATGCTGCAGAAATATGCGATAAAAGCGTTTTTGCTTCCAATTCTTTCCAACCGGTGGAGTAAAACCGGATGTTGCTGTCGCATGCTTTTCCGCAAACGGTTTTAATGACACAGACAATGTAGGTGCCGTTGATCAGTGGCAACAGCTTGAGTTGCGTGGTGCCGATTCCGGAAGTCCGTATTTTCAAAAAATCGGGAGAATGAGCCAGTTTCCTTATTTCACCCAGGGAGTAGGGGATGACCGTCTTTCCGGTATCCACCAGAAGCATGGTCCTGGTGCCTTCCGATAATCCCGGTAAGATGGAGTTGGGCATTGTTTTAAAAACGTCGTCTATTTTCTGCGGAAATGCAGAGGTGGCGATAAAAATAAATAACAGGGTAGCTATTTTCTTCATGGGATGTTATTGAGTGAGAATACCTGTTTGATCGGAATTTTCTGAAATCAGGGGTGCCCGATAAGCACCTACGGCAAGGATATGGGCTTTTTCGCGGGTACCGGTGACCGTTACCCGGATTCTGGACGGAGCACAATCGTCAAACTTGAGCAATCGCTTGTATCCGATGGTGGTTCCTTCTGCCAGTTTTTTCCAATCATTGTGGATAAATCCTTCCACGTTGAACGCTTCCACGCGTTGGCCTTTTTTAATGTCTTCCTGCAACATCACAGTGTTAACGGTATCGCCGGTTGCGGCAAACTCCCTGAATTCCCCCTTGGTGGCAGTCCAGGCAATGTTTCCGGTATGTATCCTGTTGTTTTCAAACGTACTCCTGAGGTATGCGCCAAATTCTTTCAGCCTGGCCACATCCGCTTCGTGCAGCAAGCCGCGTTTGTCGGGAGGAACATTCAGCAGAAGTACCGAATTCATCCCGACCGATTGATAATAGATATCGACCAGTTGTTGCAGCGTCTTCACCCGATGATCCTGTTCGGGATGATGAAACCATCCCGGACGAATGGAAACATCCACCTCCGAAGGGTACCAATAGAGTTTTCCGGCTTTAGCAATAAGGTCGCGGCTGCCCAGATCCTTGGAGATGGGATTGATGTCCAGCCGGTTGTTTTCTGCAACGATGGCTTCGTTAATGTCCGGGTTCAGCGGGGTTACGCTCCACTCCGTTTCGCGCCCCAGCCCCGATTCGTTTCCGACCCAACGGACATCGTTGCCCATAATGGCTTTTACTGCTTTGGG
>JBGZJM010000095.1:0-4163 GCA_041848845.1 Petrimonas sp.
AGAACATCACCCTGGATGAGATGCTGAAAGCCGCCCGTACGGCCGCGCGGATTGCCGGCAGCAGCGCGAAGATGAACCCGGTTTCGCTGACGGAGAAACCGCTGAAAGCCAATTACTACGCTGTTTCAACCCCTTGGGAAGATGTCGTGCTGAAAGAGAAAACGCCCTACCTGCAAAAACTGAACGACAAGATTTTCGCGCTCGATAAACGGGTACAAAAAGTATCGGCCTCGCTGGGCGACAGCACATCGCACGTGCTGTTCTGCAACTCGGAGGGGGTGAGTTATTACGATTACCGTCCGATGGTAACGCTGAGCGCGGTTTGTATTATGGAGGAAAACGGGAGGTTCGAGAACAGTTATTCGGCAAGAGCTTACCGGAAAGGATTCGAGTTCCTGTCGGATGACATTATCGATGTGATCGCCCGCGAGGCCGTGGAAAACACGTCCATCTTGTTCCAAGCCATCAAGCCCAAAGGAGGGGAGATGCCGGTGGTCATGGGCTCGGGCGGATCGGGGATTTTGTTGCACGAGGCCATCGGGCACGCTTTCGAAGCCGACTTTAACCGGAAAAACATTTCCATCTTCTCCGATCAGCTCAACAAGAAGATTTGCAACGAGCATATCAGCGTGGTGGATGACGGAACCATCCCATTCAACCGCGGATCGATAAATATTGACGATGAAGGCACATACGGCCAGAAAACCTACATTGTGAAGGAAGGTATCCTTACCAGCTACCTGCACGACCGCATCAGCGCCCGGCATTACGGGATCGCCTCCACCGGAAACGGCCGTCGTGAATCGTTCCGCAGCATGCCCATGCCGCGCATGCGCGCAACGTACATGGAGGCCGGCAATGTGAAGGAGGCCGACATTATCGCCTCGGTGAAAAACGGCATCTTTGTCGACAAGTTCACCAACGGCCAGGTGCAGATCGGCGCGGGCGACTTCACCTTCTTCGTGAAATCGGGGTACCTTATCGAAAACGGGAAATTGACCCGGCCCATCAAGGACATCAACATCATCGGCAACGGCCCGAAGGCATTGGCCGATATTACTATGGTGGCCGACAACGACAAAATCGACAACGGCACGTGGACCTGCGGAAAAGACGGACAGTCGTGTCCGGTCACCTGCGGCATGCCGTCGGCATTGGTAAGCAAATTAACGGTAGGAGGAGAGTCATGATATCAAACGAAAATAAAAAACTGGCACAATGGGCCTTGGACTATGCCCTGAAGAACGGTTGCCGGGCAGCCAAAGTGTCGCTATACTCGGGTTCGAACACATCTTTTGAGCTTCGGGATGCCCGGATGGACAAACTGCAGCAAGCTTCGGAAAGCAGGATGAGCCTCTCCCTTTATGTTGACGGACGTTACGGAACCTATTCCACCAACCGGTTGGATAAGGAAGAACTGGAATCGTTTATCAGGAACGGGGTGGAATCCACGCGCCACCTGGCTGAAGACGAGGCGCGCGTCCTTCCCGACGCGTCCCGTTACTACAAGGGAGGAAAGCCCGACCTGCAGCTGCTTGACCCGCGGTTCGACACTGTAAATCCGGACGATAAGGTCGCCCTGGCAAAGGCCATTGCCGAAGAGGCCTTGGGCAAGGATCCGCGGATAATTTCGGTGGAATCGGCGTACGGTGACGGAGACGGCTTCAGTTATCAGATAACCAGCAACGGGTTCGAAGGTGAAACCCAACAATCGTGGTACTCGCTCTCGGCAAGCGTCTCCGTGAAAGGCGAGGGCGAAGCCCGTCCGTCGTCTTATTGGTACGAATCGTCGCTCTATCTCGATAAACTGATCAAGGAAGGAGTAGGCCAAAAGGCATTGGAGCGTACCCTGCGGAAGATCGGGCAGAAGAAAACGAAGTCGGGCAGATACACCCTGGTGGTCGATCCGATGAATTCAGGGCAGCTGCTTCGTCCGATGGTGAGCGCCGTTTTCGGTTCCGCTTTGCAGCAGAAAAACTCGTTCCTGCTGGATAAACTCGGGCAGAAAGTGGGCAGTGACAAGTTTACGCTCCTGGATGAGCCTCACCTCGTCGGTGCGTCGGGGGCCCGGTATTTCGACAGCGAGGGCGTGGCCACGGAACGCCGGAGTGTTTTCGATAAAGGAGTCCTGAAGACTTATTACATCGACACCTACAACGCTAAAAAAATGGGTGTGGATCCAACCATAGCCAATCCGTCCGTTTTGGTCATGCAGCAGGGCGACAAAGATTTGAACGGCCTGGTTGCCGGTGTGGGGCACGGTATTCTCGTCACCGGTTTCAACGGGGGGAACAGCAACAGCTCAACCGGAGATTTTTCGTACGGAATTGAGGGTTTTCTTATCGAAAACGGCGAACTCACCCTGCCGCTCTCGGAAATGAACGTCACCGGAAACATGATCACGCTGTGGAGCTCGCTTGCGGAAACCGGAAACGACCCGCGGTTAAATTCGTCGTGGCGTATTCCTTCGTTGGTTTTTGAAGGGGTTGATTTTAGCGGGCTGTAAGCAGGGCTCTTCGGTCTTTTTAACACCAATCGTGACGACTTATTCAACGGTTTTGTGTAATTTTGCGGCAAAATCTGTCAAAATCAAGGGCCAAGCCGTTTCAAATTAACTATGGGGAAAAAATCGGTTTCGAATAAAAAAACAAACAAGGCAATGCCGTCCAAAAACGATATTGTCAAATGGTTATGGCGGTTGTTCTTCCTTTTTATCGCCGTAAATGTGGTTGTTTTCCTGCTGATGTCATCCGGATTGATTGGATACCTGCCACGCATTGATGAACTGGAAAATCCGATCGATAAATATGCATCGCAGGTAATTTCGTCGGACGATCAACTCCTGTTTACCTATTCACAAAGTGACGAAAACCGGATTTTTGTCAGTTATAACGAACTGTCGCCACACCTTATTCATGCACTGGTTGCCACGGAAGACCGGAGGTATTATAACCATTCGGGAATTGATTTTATCGGTTTGGGAAGAGCCGTCTTCAAAACCCTGTTGCTGCAGGATGAAAGCAGCGGAGGGGGAAGTACCATCACCCAACAGCTGGCAAAATTGCTCTACTCCCCCAAAGCCAACAATAAACTTCAGCGTGTGTTTCAGAAACCCATCGAGTGGGTGATCGCCACGAAACTGGAGCGCTTTTATACCAAAGACGAGATCATCAACCTTTACCTCAATAAATACGATTTCAACTACAACGCGATAGGCATTGAATTGGCGGCACGCACTTATTTTAAGAAGCGTCCCATCGACCTGAACATACAGGAGTCGGCCATGCTTGTGGGCATGTTGAAGAATTCATCGCTCTACAACCCGGTCAGGAGAGAAAATGTGACCAAGGAGCGCCGAAATGTTGTGCTTGCCCAAATGAGAAAGGCCGGTCACCTGACCCTGCAGGAAGCCGATTCGCTGCAGAAACTCCCCATTGAACTGGATTTTAACCGTGCCGACCACATCGCCATTCCCGCTCCCTACTACCGCCAGCAACTGGCAAAAGTGATGATGGCGGTGAAGCCCGAAAGGAAAAACTATGCATCCTGGCATGGGCAACAGTTTACCGAAGATTCGCTCGCGTGGGAGACCGATCCGTTGTTCGGGTGGTGCAACAAAAACAAAAAAGCCGACGGTTCGAATTACAACATTTATACCGATGGATTGAAAATTTACTCCACCATCGACTCCCGCATGCAGAAACACGCCGAGCAGGCCGTCCGCGAACATTTACAACACCTGCAGCCCCAGTTCACGGCCGAGAAGCGGGGTAAAAAATATGCCCCTTACTCCAACAGCGTGGCAAACGATGCCGAAAGACTCATGCAGACAGCCATGAAGCAGACCGACCGCTACCGGATTTTAAAAAAACAAAACTGGAGCGAGGAAAAGATCCTGAGCAATTTCAAAGATACTCCCGTGGATATGAAAGTCTTCTCCTGGAAAGGAGAGATAGACACCACGATGACGCCGTGGGATTCCATTCGATATCATAAAACCTTTTTGAGGGCCGGATTTATGGCGATGAGCCCTGTGACGGGACATGTGAAAGCCTATGTGGGCGGCCCCGACTTCGCGCATTTCAAATACGACATGGTTAGCACCGGGAAACGGCAAATCGGTTCAACCATTAAACCGTATCTTTACACGCTCGCTATGGAAG
>JBGZJM010000096.1:0-4166 GCA_041848845.1 Petrimonas sp.
GGGTTTCCTCTTCGGCCAGCTTGGCCAATGCGTTGGCGGGACGTATTGCGGGGCTGACTTCCATGCAACGCGTGGGAGGACAACCCGGTGCGGACGATGCCACGATGTATCTGCGCGGGGCTGCCACCCTCAACGGATCAGACCCCTTAATTCTTATCGATGGTGTGCCCCGGGACAACATCCGCACGCTCGACGTCAATGAAGTAGAGTCCATCTCGGTACTTAAAGACGCTTCAGCTACCGCGGTATTCGGAGTACGCGGCGCCAACGGGGTACTGATCATTACAACCAAGCGCGGGAAAGAAGGAAAGCCCGAACTGTCCGTAAACGTCACCCAAAGCTACTCCCGTTTGACAAGGGAACCTGAAATGCCGGGGTCGGTAGAATACATGAATCTCCGAAACGAAGCTTTGGTTAACGACGGCCTTCCCGCTTATTTTACTCCGGAAATAATAGAAAAGTTCAAAGACCCGCTGAAAGGCCTGGATCCCAACGATCCGGAATATGAATCGAAAGCCGCACTCAGAAAGTGGATGTATCCCGACAATAACTGGTACAAGATGCTTGTCCGCCGCTGGGCGCCGCAAACAACAGTAAATACCAACATGAGCGGGGGTACGGATAAAATTTCATACTTCTTAAACGTGGGTTACCTGCATCAGGGGGGTAACATGAACACCCTGCCCAAATCAATTCTCAAATACGATCCCTCGTTTAAGTTAGACCGGTATAGTTTCCGCTCGAATGTGGATTATAAAGTAACCAAATGGTTAAAGGCCTTTCTAAACCTGGGGACTTATATAGAGAAGCAGAATATGCCCAACCCCGTAATCATGTATGGAGGTGACAAGAACTGGTTAGTGCGGGATTTGATGTACCAGGCACAAACTGTTTTACCTATATCCCCAGGTCCTTCCACGTTACCCGGTTTTGGCGTGCCTATCGACCGTCCACTCCATCCATCAATTTTTACCGAAGGCGGTTACATGGATCGATCGCCTCTACTGATCATGAACTGGTTCGGATACAATCTGGATACGCGATCCAACCTGAATTCTTCTTTTGGTCTGGACTTTGACCTTGCTTCCATCACCCCCGGATTGTCTTTAAAGGGAATGATCTCTTACGATGCTTTTGGCAGCAATACAACAAAAGGAAATATGTATCAAACTGATTACAAGGTGCTTATCGACCCAAAAACAGATGAGCTCACATTTTCCGTAAACGAACTCAGGCAAGACAATTTCCATATGTCATACGGCCAAGGGGCCAAATACAACGTCAATGTGCAGGGGCAATTATCATACAACCGCACATTTGACGATAAACACAACGTGGGGGGCATGATCCGTGCCGAACGTGATTACTGGGATTCCGGAGAAGCCGATATCCCGTTTAATGTACTCGGCTTTGCCGGACGCGCCACTTACGACTACGATTCCCGTTACTTTGCCGAGATAAATTTCGGGTATAACGGCTCGGAGCAGTTTGCCCCGTCAAAACGGTTCGGATCCTTTCCTGCCGCTTCAGTCGGATGGGCCCTCACCAATGAAAAATTCCTAATCGACAATCCCATCCTTACTTTCCTGAAAATCAGAGCTTCATACGGAAAAGTCGGTAACGACAAAATAGACAAACGACGCTTTCTCTACCAGGACGACATACAAGTGGGAGGAGGATTTTCAGGAAGCCTTGCCGCAGGAAAGGGTATTAATGAAGGATTATTGGGAAATAAAATGCTTACCTGGGAAATTGCCGACAAATATAATGTGGGTGTCGATTTTTCCATTATCAAAGATATCACCGGAAAAGTTGAATTCTTTAAGGAAGATAGAACTCAAATCCTTCTTCAACGGAAAAGTATCCCTGTCTGGCAAGGCACGCCCTTAGGCAATATTCCCCGGGTAAACATGGGAGAAGTGCTCAATAAAGGATATGAAATTGAACTGGGATACAACAAAAAAATAAACAACGATTTGTCCATAAATATCAAGGGACAGTTATCCTATAACAGAAACAAACAGATAAACGTGGACGAAGTGCCCCGCGATGAAACATACGCCTATCGATACCGCAATACCGGTTACCCCATAGGACAAAGCTGGGGATTCCTTATCGATTGGGAGCAAGACGGCGGGTATTGGACCAAAGAAACACTCGCCGATCCAAACCGGGTTACATACGGTTTCGGTTCCCCGGGCCCCGGTGATTTTGTTTATAAGGATCTGAACAATGACGGTATTATCAACGACAAAGACCTGGCACCGATTGGCGTCGGCAACATCCCCCGTTATAATTACGGTGCTTCATTATCCGCAGAATGGAAAGGATTTGATGCCTATATTTTCTTCCAGGGATTGGCCAAGTTCAATTCCAGTATGGCTCAACAGGGAACTTATGAGTACACCATACTAGGCACTTATTTTCCCTATCATAAAAAAAGATGGACCGAAGAACGCTGGCTAAACGGCGAAGAAATAACGTATCCGGCCTTACATACAGTGGCAGGTGTAAATCACCGGGGAAACTCTTTCTTTATCTTTGACAGGAGTTTGTTCCGACTGAAGAATTTCGAAATCGGTTATACGCTTCCCGCCAATGCTTTAAAAGCATTGGGCATATCTAACGCAAGAGTTTTTGTAAGCGGACAAAACGTATTTACCTGGTCGCCTAAATTCAGGCCGACCCATCTCGATCCTGAAAACGACGATTCAATCGGTTATCCGCAAACCGCCATGTTCAGTTTCGGTACAAACATCAAGTTCTAATTCCATTAATCAACTAAATGAAAGATCCTTATGAATAAGAACAATACAACCAAAACAA
This sequence comes from Petrimonas sp., assembly GCA_041848845.1. GTDB lineage: Bacteria > Bacteroidota > Bacteroidia > Bacteroidales > Dysgonomonadaceae > Petrimonas. Next base: position 2,827 of record JBGZJM010000096.1, read on the forward strand.
TCGGAGGAGTTTTATTAATGGTTTGCCTTTTCCTGAGCGCATGTTCCGATGTTTTGAATCAGGCTCCCGACGGTAAAATATCGATCGAAGAGGTTTTCCAGGATGATGAAAAAGTAGCGGCCTACCTGAATACCTGTTATCTGTATATTCCGGGTGAAGGGAAAACCTATTTTTTCTGGATGCGCGGCCCGGTGGACTGGAGTGACGAGGCTTGGGATACCGATGCCGAAGCGGAATCGTGGATTACTTCCGGGTTACTCTACAGCGGGAACGTTTCCGCGAGTTCCCATTTTAATACCATGTGGGCAAATGCAGGAAACGGCAATTACTGGGGACGAATGTGGGAAGCAATCCGCAAATGCACGGTTTTTTTAAATAATATCGACCGGGCTAACGTTAAAAGCGAGTCGAACCGTTCGCGATGGAAGGCGGAAGCTCATTTACTCCGCGCCTACTATTATATGGTCTTGCTTAAATTTTTCGGATGTCCGTTGCCCATAGAAAGAACAGCTTACACTTATACTGACGACTTTACCCAAACGCAACGCAGCTCCTATTATGATGTGGTAAAGTTTATCATGGAAGATTGCGATGCAGCCCTGGCAAGCCCCTACCTGCCCTGGCGCATAACCACGGGGGCCGAAGCTTTTCGCCTTACCAAAGCCATGGCCGAAACCATTAAATCCAGGATGTCGGTTTATGCCGCCAGCCCTCTTTACAACGAGGGGGAAAACTACTGGGAAGAGGCGTATCAGATCAATAAGCAATCGCTCGAAAATCTGAAAGCAAACGGCTATGAACTGTACAATAAAGTGAATTTTCCATCATGGAAAGACAATCCCGACGTGCTCCTTCCCAACGATGGGGCAAAACTGTTCAACGAGTATTTTTGCAACAGTATGGGATATGAAACCAATCCGACGGATAAGGAAACGATTTACCAGACCAATGCCGGACAAGACTGGATCATGACGGAAGGCATTGGAGCGGTTATGGGATATAAATCAGGGTCGTGCCCCTCGCAGGAGATCGTAGACTGCTTTGAGACCATGGACGGCCAACCCATTCTGGACTTGAATAAGCCTTATATAGATGAAGTAACCCACCTGCAACCGAACTTCAATTCCGCGAACACTCTCTACGACGAGCAGAATCCTTATGAAAACCGCGACCCGCGTTTTTACGCTTCCATCTATTACAACGGTTCAAAACGCAAATGCTACTGGATTTTTGACGAAACATCGGAAAGTGTGGAAAATTTTCCTGCAGGAAAAGGTTACCGTACCCGTATTGTCGCCACTTGGGCAGGTGAACCTCAAACAGGACGCCATCCCACTACC
>JBGZJM010000097.1:0-2986 GCA_041848845.1 Petrimonas sp.
ATGTCGTCCCGGAACCCGCGTTCCTTGAAATAACTCAACCCTATGGCTTTCCCCTCCGGGTCGTCGTGGAGCTTTTTTACAAAATAATCGCGGGCAAACTCGTTCAGGATGAACATGCTGTCGCGATCGCTCTGGGCTTGCTTCTCTTCGCTGGTCAGCTCTTTCTCAACAACTTCGATGTTGTATTTTCTGGCCAGGAACTTCAGCGCTTCGTAATAGGACAACTGCTCGTGCTTCATGATAAAATGCACGGAAGAACCGCCTTCGCCGCAAGCGAAGCATTTGCAGATGTTTTTGGCGGGCGACACGTAAAACGACGGGGTCCGGTCGTCGTGAAACGGGCACAACCCCACAAAGTTGACGCCCCGGCGGCGAAGCGTGACAAAATCAGACACCACGTCAACGATCTGCGCCGTGTCCTGAATCCGTTCTATGGTTTGCTGGTCAATCATTTGTTTCGGAATACGAATTTAGTGATTTCTACGATGAAAATGGACTATTTAAGAAATAAAATCGTATTTTTGTGGAAAATACAAAAACCATTATGGAAACTATCAATTGGGCCGATCTATCGTTCGGCTATATGCAAACAGACTTCAATATCCGCACCTATTTCAGGGACGGAAAATGGAGCGAACCACAAGTCGATACCTCGGAGTTTTTAAACATCCACATGGCTGCCACTTGCCTGCATTACGGGCAGGAAGCGTTTGAAGGACTAAAAGCCTTTAAAGGAAAAGACGGAAAAATCCGGATCTTCCGTATGCGCGAGAACGCGTTGCGCCTGCAATCATCGTGTCGCGGGATCATGATGGCCGAGCTTCCCGTGGAACTGTTCGAAGAGATGGTTTTGCTGGCCGTGAAGAAGAACGAACGGTTTGTTCCGCCTTACGAAAGCGGCGCGTCGTTATATATCCGCCCGCTCCTGATCGGAACCAGCGCTCAGGTGGGCGTGAAACCGGCATCGGAATATACTTTCCTGATCTTTGTGACTCCCGTAGGCCCCTATTTTAAAGAAGGGTTCAAACCCACACCCATGGTGATCTTGCGCGAATACGACCGTGCCGCGCCACTGGGAACCGGCACCTTTAAGGTGGGCGGCAACTATGCCGCCAGCCTCACCGCGGGTGAAAAAGCCCACAAGATGGGCTATTCGGCGGTTCTTTACCTGGACGCCAAGGAGAAAAAATACCTGGATGAATGCGGGCCTGCCAACTTCTTCGGCATCAAGAACAACACCTATATCACACCCGAATCGAGTTCAATCTTACCATCCATCACCAACAAAAGCCTGATGCAGCTGGCAGAAGACATGGGTATGAAGGTGGAACGCCGCCGTGTTCCCGAAGAAGAGCTGGCCACCTTTGAAGAAGCCGGAGCCTGCGGAACGGCCGCAGTAATCAGCCCGATCCTGCGCATCGACGACCTGGCGGAAAACAAAACCTACCCGTTTTGCAAAGACGGGAAGGCCGGCCCGATATCGGAAAGACTGTATAAAAAACTTCGTGCCATCCAGTACGGTGACGAACCGGATACACACGGATGGGTGACTATCGTTGAATAGAACCCCACTCCCGGTAGGGATGGATGGAAAGATAGGAATTGTAATAGCGGACATTGCCGGTAACCTCGGGGCCCAACCAGCCGGGTTTCTCGTAGGGTTCCTCTTCACTCTCCAGCTCCACCTCCGCAATTTGCAACCCCGCATTTTCCCCGCCGAATTCATCCACCTCGAAGGTATGCTTTCCCGCCCTCACAAGATAACGGGTTTTCTCAATCACGGCACCTTCACAGAGGAGCAGCATCTCTTCCGCGTCGCGGAGCGGAACCTCATACTCCCACTCACGCCGGGTGATTCCCCCATCTCCCACAGCGCCTTTGACGGTGATATACCCTTTCTCTCCCTTCACACGTACCCGCACCACGCTGATACCCGACAGGGAAAGGTATCCCTGCTTCATGACAAAACGGTCGTACGCGAGTGATTTGTATTCACCGCTGACCAGGAATTTGCGTTCGATCTCGTAGCCCATACCGGTTGCATTTTAGGATATAACAAACGAGATCGATAAAGTGTTGGGGATAAACAAGAATAAAAAAACTATGTTTTTAAGTTCCCGTAATCACTACGAAAAAAATAAAAACATAGTTAAGATTTTGGTTGGATTAAATAAAAATCAATGCGCGTAATTCTATTGTTTATTAATGAATCCGAAACAAAGGTAACCCATAAGACAAAATCAAACCGGATTGATTCGATAAAAACGGCAGAGTGTGTAATTTTTCCACATTTTTCGACAGAAACTTTTTTTACTCATTATTCACGACAACTCATGCGAACCTCATCATCCCGGCTTCCAAGTGCACAATGTGTTCGCCGTAGGTCGATACGCCTGAGCCACTCACTGGAGTCCATAATGCTGGGAAATCCTTCTTCGTTTACTTCCAGGTTGATGCCTTTGAGCACAATTGAAACAAAAATTTAACTAAAAACAGTTGTTTAATTTAAAAATAACACCTAAAATTGCAAGTAAATTTGACTAATAAACCACAAACATGCGAATCATCATGAAATTCAACCTTTTCATTTTTCCGCCATTATGGGTCATAAACAAATTATTGGCTGTCTAAGGATCAATCCGGCCGGAGCAGCCGGCTATTACGAAATATCCATAGCCTATACGAGAGAGAATATGGCGGCGGCAGCCACCCACATCGCCAGCATAAGTCATGCCAATCCCAATCTTTGGAGAGAAGCTGGAAGAGTCAACGCAAACACGTATGTTCAGGATAACCGTCATAATTTTACGGTTGACTGCAATACGCAATCCGGAAATTCACGATTCCGGGTGAGGGCAATAAACACTTTTGGAACGGCAACTTACAGCATTACGGTATTTATAAAAATCCGTTCAATAAATACTACAGCCAACTTTGTCGCAACAGGAGGTACGGGCAATGACACAAGCGTGAATAAATTCCTTCC
>JBGZJM010000098.1:0-2808 GCA_041848845.1 Petrimonas sp.
GCATTTTTTTGTTGTTTTTAGTTTATTCTTGTTCAGATAGTTTTTTAAATTCGAAACAATATGCTTCTATTGATGAGGCAGGATATTATAATACTCCGGATGCTGCTTTTAAGGCTGTAACAAATTGTTACATAAATATGATTCCATGGGGAGACTGGGATTATTATCTGAACCGGATAGAGCTTGGAAGTAATATAACGGATGATGCGGATGCTGGCGGTTCAGATGCAAATGATCGAGCTGAAACGAAAGAGGTGGCTACCGGAAGGCCTTTAACTTCAAACGGTGAATTATTGAATATGTGGACGCGAAGGTATACCGGAATATCTCGTTGTAATTCAGCAATTGAAGGTATCGGTACCGCTACATCTTTAGTGGCGGCCGATGGAAGTTTGCTTTCAGAGCAAGTAAAATCACGGTATATCTCCGAAGTGAAATTTCTTCGTGCTTGGTATTATTTTGATTTGGTTTCAACTTTTGGAACTGTTCCTTTATTAACGGCCACCCCTGCACCTTCTGAATTGCCCGTAAAAGCCTCTATCGAAGATTTACGAACACAAATACTGAAAGATATTGATGAATGTATAGACGATCCGAATATGCCAACACATGTCGCCGGGAATGAGTATGGTAGAATATCTAAACATGTGGCTAACGCTTTCAAGGCAAGAGTTTGTTTATTTTTTGCCGGATTAATGGAAACGGGAAAACTACAAGGTGATGCAGGAGCGGAATATACTCAAGCCTTGAACGCGGCAAAAACTGTTTATGACAGCAAGGCTTTTGCTTTGGTTCCGGATTATCAAAACCTTTTTAGGGGAGATTATTTTGCCGGTGAACACAGTGCGGAACTCTATAAAGAAACCATATTTACTGTAATAAGGAAATATGTTCCCGGATATCTCGATATTGGTTATTGTACTGCCGTTATGTATGCCGGACGCGGGGAGGTTGGCGGTTGGGGAGGCAACTGCCCTACAATTGACTTTGCCGAGTCTTTTGACAAAAGAGATCCCAGAAAATTGTTTTCCGTGATAAAATCAGGAGACATTTTTCCGAACGTGGGAGGCAAGCAAATTGAACACTCTTATAAAGGCTATGATAATGTTCATTTTCAGCAAAGCAGGAAGGCATTTGTACCCGATAAATTTAGAGCAGGATATTCTTTGGGTGATATTCGTTCAGATTGGGCTCCATACTATATTCGCTACGCGGATCTCATATTGATGTATGCTGAGGCGCTTTTAAAAACTGGAGGAGATAATCAGAAAGTGGCTAGTTTAGTTAATGAAGTCCGTTACAGGGCTTTTGTAACCACTTCAAAAAAAGATGAAGAAGCCAGCTTCAGGGCTTTTGAAGCTGATTTGATTCCTATTGATGATGTATATTTTGAAACGAATTTAGCAGTTAAGGCTTCCGATGATTTACTGAAAGCGATTAAAAATGAACGAAGATGGGAACTTGGATTAGAAGGATATAGATTTATAGATCTTTTGCGTTGGGGTGATTATGTGACCGTTATGAATACTTATAACGTAAAACAGCCTTACGCCAATAAAGGTAAATTAGTTACGGATAAAAGTTGGCCGTTTCCAATTCCTCAAACTGAAATTGACACTTCAAACGGAGTGTTGATTCAAAACGATAATTACAAATAGTTCTCAAAATTTTAAAAACAATGAACACATATTCACGCAGAAAATTTCTAAAAACGGCGGCAGCAGGTGTCGCCGGTTTAACCATTGTACCCAACACCATTTTGGGTAAGTCCTTTGGCCATATGGCCCCCAACGACAGGCTTAACATCGCGGGTATCGGCGTTGGCGGCGTGGGGCGCCGCAACCTGGCCAACATGAAGACGGAGAATATCGTCGCCCTCTGCGATGTCGACTGGGGATATGCGGCCAAAACATTCAACGACTATCCCGAAGCGAAACGGTTCAAAGACTGGCGCGAGATGTTCGACAAGATGGGCGATTCCATCGATGCCGTCATGGTGGCGACGCCCGACCACACACATGCGGGCGTGGTCGCCCACGCCATCACCTTGGGGAAGCACACCTACGTGCAGAAACCGCTGACGCACAGCGTGTATGAATCCAGGCTGCTGACCCGGCTGGCGAAGAAGCACAGGGTCGCCACCCAGATGGGCAACCAGGGCAACTCCTTCGACTGGTGCAGACAGGTGGCGGAGTGGGTGGAGTCGGGTGTCATCGGGGATGTCCACGAGGCCCACTGCTGGACGGACCGCCCCATCTGGCCGCAGGGGCTGGCCGAGCCCAAGGGAGGAGTCCCCGTTCCCGCCACCCTCGACTGGAACCTGTTCATCGGCCCGGCCGCAAGACGGCCCTACGACCCGGCGTACACCCCGTGGAACTGGCGCGGGTTCTGGGATTTCGGCACGGGAGCTTTGGGAGACATGGCCTGCCACATCATGGACCCGCTCTACTGGGCATTGGATTTGAAATATCCGCTCAGCGTGGAGGCCAGCTCAACATTAGCCAACCTGTATTCACCGCCGCAGGCGCAGAAGGTAACCTACAAGTTCCCGGCAAGGCCCCCTAAGGGCAACGTGAAGATGCCGGAACTCACCGTTTACTGGTATGACGGCGGACTGGTTCCCGATCGTCCCATGGAGCTGAAAGACGGCGAGATGATGGGGGACGAGAACGGGGGGATTATCTTGGTAGGGACGAAAGGAAAAATAATGACCGGATGTTACGGCATGAACCCGACGTTGCTGCCCACTTCCCTGATGGCGGACTTCAAAGAGCCGGAGCCCACTATCCCCAGGGTCAAGGGAGGAAA
>JBGZJM010000099.1:0-2951 GCA_041848845.1 Petrimonas sp.
CGGATATAATTAAACCTGGAGATTATGCTTATACAGGAGTGGGGCGAGACGATGGCAAAGATGCCGGAGAACATTCTGCCATAATTTATAAAAAAAATAAATTTCTGGTTCTGGATAAAGGCGATTTCTGGTTCTCCGAGACTCCCGAAATCCCAGGAAAAGGATGGGATGCCATCTGTTGTAACCGTATCTGTTCATGGGCAAAGTTCAAAGACATTATATCCGGTAAAGAGTTTTATTTCTTTAATGTACATTATGACCATCAGGGAAAAGAGGCTCGAAAACAATCATCTCTATTGTTGATGAAAAAAATTCGCAAAATTGCAGCAGGTTATCCTGTAATCTGTACAGGCGATTTTAACGCAACCCCCGATTCCGAACCTATTAAAATCATTAATGAAAACGGGCTACTCAACGACTCATACAAAGTCACCCTTCAGCCTCCTTATGGTACAACCGGTACCTCCAACTCGTTTAATATCTTTGCGAAAATGAAAAACAGAATTGATTATATCTGGATAAGTAAAGAATTTACAGTTAACAAATATGGCGTTCTGAACGATGTACAATACGGACATTTTCCTTCCGATCATTTTCCGGTAATGATAAACGTGAGTTTTTAGGCATAACTCTTTGAAATGCTAAAGAAATGCTCCTTTTGATCACCAGATATCCATTCAAACGGTAATTTTTAAAAAAAATGACTATTTTTGCCAACAATTTAATAAAGAAACATTATTCACGTGTCATGAAAAAAATTACAAAACGAGCATGTCTCATTTTATTCCTGTCTTCCGTCCTGTTTTCATTGAACGCGGAGATCAGGATGCCTGCCGTCTTTGGCGACAACATGGTGTTGCAGCAACAATCGGAGGCCGCGGTCTGGGGTTGGGCAAAAGCGAACACCTCCGTGCGGGTAACCACCTCCTGGGACAGGAGAAGCTATTCGGCGAAAAGCGACGGGCAAGGGTATTGGAAGCTGAAGGTAAAGACGCCGGCAGCAGGCTATACTCCCTACACCATCACCATAAGCGACGGTAAAGCAATCACCCTGAACAACGTCCTTGTCGGTGAAGTATGGGTCTGCTCCGGACAATCCAACATGGAGATGCCGATGAAGGGGTTTTCAGGCCAGCCCATCGAGGGAGGGCCGGAAGCGATTGCCGCCTCCCGGAATCCCGGCATCCGCTGCTTCACCATGAAAAGGGCTTCCAAGTCAGCCCCTCAGCCCGACGGTGAAGGCACCTGGGAAATAGCAGGGCCGGAGACGACACCGGATTTCACGGCGACAGGCTATTTCTTCGGCCGCCTGCTGAACCGGGCGCTGGATGTTCCCGTCGGGCTGATCCACACCAGCTGGGGCGGTTCGCGCATCGAAGCCTGGATGACCCCCTCCTCCATCAAAAGCGTCATCCCCGATGTCCGGATACCCGCAACCGATGCAGACATACAATCACAGAACGGGACACCCGCCGTATTGTACAACGGCATGCTGCATCCCATCGTGGGATACGGTATCCGGGGCGTCATCTGGTATCAGGGCGAATCCAACCGGAGTGAACCGGACAGGTACGTGGAGCTGTTCGACAGGATGGTACGCGAGTGGCGCACGATCTGGGAAGTGGGCGAGTTCCCCTTTTATTACTGCCAGATCGCTCCCTACAACTACGGGGGCGGGCTTAATTCCGGCTTTATCCGCGAAGCGCAGGCCAAAGGGATGAAGACCACACCCAACACGGGAATGGCCGTCCTGATGGATTCGGAAAGCCCCGGATGCATCCATCCCCCCAAGAAGAAAATTGCCGGCGAGCGCATGGCGCTTTGGGCACTGGCAAAGACATACGGCATGGACAAGATACATTACCGCAGCCCGGAAGTCCAATCCGTAACCGTGGAAGGGCGCGTGGCCGTTCTCACCTTGGACATCCCGGCCAGCCCGGGACTCACCTCGCACGGAAAAGAGCTTTTGCAGTTTCAGGTTGCCGGGGACGACAAAAGATTCCATCCGGCCATGGCGGCCATTGCCGGAAACCGGATTTTTGTGTTCTCTCCGAACGTGGAAAAACCGGCAGCCGTCCGTTACTGCTTTAACGATACCGGGGCAACGGAGATCTTCACGGTGGAAGGCAACCTCCCCCTTGCCTCTTTCCGTACAGACGACTGGTAAACGAAGATTTATCAACCATGACAGCAATGAATGCAAAACTCTATATTTTCTCTTTTCTTGGAATTTTCTTATTTGTTTCTTGTCAAGAGTCAAAACATCATTTCCTTGATTCCACGCCATCGGATTTTAAAATGATCTTGCGTTTATGGCCTGCTCACCACCGAGACACCGTTTTAAGGGATGAACTGCTGCAAGCCATACAGGCATATCCCAACACATTCGAGGAGGTCTGGCTCTGCGCGGAATTTGAGACGCTCTCCATGGATGCCCACCGCAAATCGGCGGTTGCCATGGCAGTCACTGCTCAAAAAATGCGTGACATGGGGATAACCCCTTCCATACAAGCCATCACATTGGGGCATGGAGATAGTTTCGAAAATGGTTCCGGGGAATTGACCCCCACGGGATGGGGAACGATCACCGACGCCAACGGTATCGCCACACGTGCCGGACATTGCCCGCGCCAACCCAAATATCACGAATACCTGGAAGAGATGTACGCCCTCTATGCCGGTCTATGCCAACCGGCCGTCGTATGGCTGGACGACGACTTGCGCGTGACACATCACTGGCCTGCCCGTCAGCTATGCTTCTGTGACACTTGTATCCGGAAATTCAATGAACAGCATGGCGGGCAATGGAACAGGGAGACATTGGTACGGGCACTGGATGAGAATAAGGATGAGGGTGTCGTACGGCAACAGTGGATTGCCTTCTCACAGGAAAGCCTTGCGGGCGTTGCCCGGACCATTTCGAGAAGCGTTCACCGTGTTTCGTCCAAAAC
>JBGZJM010000100.1:0-5761 GCA_041848845.1 Petrimonas sp.
AAACCGGCAAAAACATTTGTTGCTCAAGTTAAGGATAACACCAATAAATAACAGGATTACGTAAATTTTAAAAACTAAAGAAGATGCCAAGCGGAAAAAAAAGAAAAAGGCATAAAATGGCTGTTCATAAACGGAAAAAAAGACTGAGAAAAAACAGGCATAAAAAGAAGAAATAGTCTTTTTGGAAGTTTTTTAGCACACTTTATATACGGGAACAAACTTAAAAGATTATATCAAAAGAGTTTGTTCTTTGTGTATAAACATTTCAAAAGTGTTCGTGAGAACACGGCTTTTTGCTCGGAGGAGTAGAAAGCCTGATTAATCAAACATTTAAAAACAAAAAAAATTGTGGCAAGCGAACTTGTAGTGGATGTTCAGCCTAAGGAGATTACGCTGGCGGTTCTCGATAACAAAAAACTCGTAGAGTTACAACAAGAGAGCCAGAGTGAATCTTACGCGGTGGGGAACATCTATTTAGGCAGGGTCAAAAAATTGATGCCTGCGCTAAATGCTGCATTTGTAGATGTAGGACACAAAAAGGACGCTTTTCTTCACTATTTGGATTTAGGGGTAGAATTTAACTCTGTTTCGAATTTTCTGAAAACGGTTGAAGAGAAGAAAAAGATTCCGTTGTTGCAGAAAATGAAATTGCAGCCCGAGATCGAGAAAGACGGCTCCATATCGGACAAATTAAAGGTGGGACAGGAGGTACTGGTGCAGGTGGCCAAAGAACCTATTTCAACGAAAGGCCCGAGGTTGACAGCCGAAATTTCTTTTGCCGGAAGATTCATGGTGCTGATACCGTTTATCGACCGCGTTTCGGTTTCGCAAAAAATTAAATCGCGCGAGGAGCGCGCACGCCTTCGCCAACTCGTGCAAAGCATTAAGCCCAAGAACTTTGGCGTAATCATTCGTACCAACGCCGAAGAGAAAAGAGTAGCGGAACTCGATGCAGAGTTAAAAGTATTGGTTAAACGCTGGGAAGATACAGCAGAGAAATTGCCGAAAGCAAAAGCGCCGTCGATGGTTTTTGAAGAAACGGGGCGAACGGTCGGATTGCTTCGCGACATTTTCAGCCCGTCGTTTGAACAGATCCACATCAACGATCAGGATGTGGCGAAACAGATTGCCCAGTATGTCAGCTTAATTGCTCCCGACCGGAAAAATGTAGTCAAACATTATAACGGAGCAGCACCAATATTGGACAACTTCGGCATCACCAAACAGATTAAATCGCTCTTTGGCAAAACCGTTACGTTTAAGAACGGCGCTTATCTCATTATCGAGCACACCGAGGCATTGCACGTTATTGACGTGAACAGCGGAAACCGCAACAAACAATCGCTCGGCCAGGAAGACAGTGCCTTTGAGGTGAATGTTGCCGCCGCAGAGGAAATTGCCCGCCAGCTGCGCCTGCGCGATATGGGTGGCATCATTGTGATCGATTTTATCGACATGAGTTCGGGCGATCATCGCAACAAGCTGTTCAACAAGATGAACGAGTTCCTGGCATCGGACAGGGCGAAACACAAAATTCTCCCACTGAGCAAATTCGGGTTGATGCAGATCACGCGTCAGCGCGTGCGCCCCGAAATGGAATTAGCCACAAGCGAGGTGTGCCCCACTTGCTTTGGAAAAGGGAAGATTAAATCGTCGATCTTATTTACCGACACGTTGGAGGGTAAAATCGATTATTTGGCAAACAAGCTAAAAGTGAAGAAATTCAGTCTGCATATACATCCTTATGTTGCAGCTTATATTCAACAGGGTCTGTTCTCGTTGAAATACAAATGGAAAAAGAAATACAATGTTGCTTTTAAAGTAATACCCAATCAGAATTTGGGATTCCTGCAATATGTGTTTTACGACAAGGAAAACAACGAAATAGACTTGAAAGAAGAGATTGAAATGAAATAAAGTTTCGCGTCAGCGAAACGTCAAGTAAAAACCGAATTGCGGAGGCAGTTCGGTTTTTTGCGTTAGCCCATCACATCCACATCGTAATGCATACCCATATATTTAAAATCCGGATTTTCCCGGAAACGGGATTCAACGGATTTAATGAATTGCCGGGTTTTGGCGGGGGATAGCCGGTTGTCGAGCTTCAACAGAATTTCGCGGATATGATACCGTTGGATACGGCCGATAAGCGGCTTGTTGGGGCCGAGCACCATTTCCCCAAGCGATTGTTTCAACAACCGGGCAAAGAAATCTGCTCCCGATTCCGCTTTATGTTCGTCCTTGTGTTTAAACACAATGGAAATTAAGCGCTTGTAGGGCGGATAGTTGAATAATTCTCGCTCAGCGAGCTGGGAGCGGTAGAAGCCTTCGTAATCGTTTGCCTTCAGGTATCGGTAAACCGGTTGTCCGGGATCGGCGGTCTGAATGACTACTTCTCCTTGCCGGTTTTTTCTGCCGGCACGTCCGGCGGCCTGTAGCATCAGTTGAAAGCCGCGCTCATGCGAACGGAAGTCGGGCCGATTGAGCAACCCGTCCGCCGAAATAATGCCCACGATGCTCACGTTATCAAAATCCAGTCCTTTCGATAACATTTGAGTGCCCACTAAAATGTGCACCTTCTTTTTCTGAAAATCGGAGATTATCTTCTCGTACATGTGTTTTCCGCGCGTGGTATCGGTGTCCATCCGTGCAACGGAGGCACCGGGGAAAAGTTGCGATACTTCCTCTTCCAGCTTCTCGGCACCCGTACCGACAAGCTCTATGCTTTTTTCGTGACAAACAGGACATTCTCCGACCGGTTTATACACGTTGTTACAGTAATGACATTTCAGTTCCCCGCGATTTTTGTGGTAGGTAAGTGATACGTCACAACGGCTGCATTTCGGTGTCCAGCCGCAAAGCTTGCATTCCAGCATCGGGGCGAATCCGCGCCGGTTACGAAACAGAATCACCTGCTCACCCGATTCCAAGGCAGTGTTTATCTTTTCGATCAGTCCCGGGGCAAGCAACGATTTCATTTTCTTTGTCCGGCGGAGCTCCCGGGTATTCTCCAGCGTGATGCGGGGCAGTTCGATATCTTCAAACCGTTTTTCGAGGGTTACAAGTCCGTATTTACCGGTTTTGGCGTTGTAAAACGTTTCGATGGACGGTGTGGCCGAGCCCAGCAACGTTTTTGCTCCAAAAGTTTGAGCCAGCACGATGGCCGTGTCGCGCGCGTGATACCGGGGCGCGGGTTCCTGTTGCTTGTAGCCGGTCTCGTGCTCCTCATCCACGATTACCAGGCCCAGCCGCCGGAATGGGATGAACAGCGATGACCGCACACCGATAATAATCTCATAAGGCGAATCCGACAGCATCTTTTGCCAGATTTCCGTGCGTTCACTATCGTTTATTTTAGAATGATAGATTCCGAGTTTATCTCCGAATACGGCTTGGAGCCGGGAAGTCAGTTGTGCGGTGAGAGCAATTTCCGGCACCAGATAAAGTGCCTGCTTTCCCCGTTTCAGTTGCTCCTCGATGAGGTGGACGTAAATTTCGGTTTTTCCGCTGGAGGTAACCCCGTGCAGAAGACAAACATTTTTTTCCTCGAAGCAGCGGTTTATTTCCTCCAGCGCTTTTTGCTGAAGGACATTTAATTTAAGGGCTTTACGCGATGATGCCGTGTGTGTGTCGATCCGGCTTACCTTTTCAGGATACTGGATTACTATGTTTTTTTCCGTCAGTCCCTTTAAAACCGTGTTGCTGTATCCGGTTCTTGCGGCAACCTCTTTTTTCGGAATGCCTTCCGTCCCTTCTTCCAGAAATAATTGCTTCAGCGCATGATAAAGCCCCGCCTGTTTTTTAGCTCGTCCGGTAAGTTGGTCAATATCGTGAATACCCGTGTTGAGCCGGACAAAGACTTCCGTTTTGGACTTGTACTTTTCCTCCAGATCCCGCGGCTTCAGCATCGAAGGCACGGCTGCTTTATAAACTTCGCCCAGGGGGGACAAATAATAAAAGGAAATCCATTCCCACAGCCGGATCTGATGTTCGTTCACTACCGGATGTGAATCGGTGAGGGAATGGATTTCTTTTACTTCAACTCCTTTTGGAGCGTTGTGGTGTAGCCGGAGAACGACCGCTGTGTAAAATTTGCGTTTCCCGAAAGGAACGATCACCCTGAACCCGGTACCTATCTCTTTCCGCATTTCTGCCGGAACGGCGTAGGTAAAAGCTTGGGCTAAGGGAAGCGGCAGGACTACATCGGCAAACATTTTTTAAAAATACACGGCGGCCGTGAGTGACCAGAACCCTTTATTGTCGTTTAAAAGATCTTTCCAGGCCGGTTCGTTTACCGAATAGTCGTCGGTTAACTTTATCCGGTAGTTAAAGCCTACCTGAACCCTGTTTATCACTTCCGCGCCCAGTCCAAGGTTAATCCCTGCCTGAAATTTCTTCTCTTCCACCTTGTCTGTGATCACGTCAAGCTTAAACTCGTCTCCGGCAATTTTAAACTGTGCGTACGGCCCGGCTGCCAGATAAACCTTTAACGGGGAAATGAGCCCTATTTTGTATTTCAAATTTACAGGTACATCAATATAGTGGCTCGATACTTCGGTCAGTGATTTATCTGCCTTGAAATCTTTTACTTTCATCTTTTCGTTGCTGTACAATAAAGAAGCGTCAATCCCAAGATCCATCACCGGAAGCATAAATTCCACAGAAGGACCTACCTTAAAATCATTCATGTTCTCAACCGAATATACGTCCTTGGTAAGGGAAGGTTTGTTGATCCCTACTTCTCCCCTTATTCCCAACCGTACTTGGGCGCTTACCGTACCTCCCGTCATTAGAAAGGCCAGAAAGCCGATCATCCATAGTTTCTTTGATTTCATAACTAGATGTGTTTTAGTAAATAATTAAACCGTTTGCAAAATGCAAACCTATATAGTAAGACAATTCAAACGGAAAAAAGTTAAATCCGGAATGTTAATTAATCTTATTATAGGGCCAGTCCACAAAAGGAAAGCGTTCTGTTCCGCACAAGAACAAAACGCTTTTTGGGTTGATTTCGAGCAGATTAGTCCTTTATTTTTGCTTTCAGAAACTCGCGGTTCAACCGGGCGATATGGCTGATGGAAATATTCTTGGGACATTCCTGTTCGCAAGCACCCGTATTGGTACAGTTGCCGAAACCGAGTTCGTCCATTTTCGCCACCATGGCCTTGGCACGTTTCGCGCGCTCTACTTGCCCTTGCGGGAGCAAAGCCAGCTGGCTCACTTTTGCCGAAACGAAAAGCATGGCCGAACCGTTCTTGCACGTTGCCACACAGGCCCCGCATCCGATGCAGGCGGCGGCATCCATGGCTTCATCCGCGGCATGCTTGGGAATGGGAATGGCATTTCCGTCGGGGACACCGCCGGTATTTACCGAAACATAGCCTCCGGCCTGGATAATTTTATCGAAAGCGCTCCTGTCGACCATCAGGTCCCGGATTACGGGGAATCCCGCCGATCGCCAGGGCTCGACCGTAATGGTGTCTCCATCGTTGAACTTGCGCATGTGGAGCTGGCAGGTCGTGATGTCCTCATCGGGTCCGTGCGGATGGCCGTTGATATACAAACTGCACATTCCGCAAATTCCTTCGCGGCAATCGTGATCGAAAACAACCGGGTCCTTTCCTTCGTTGATGAGTTGTTCGTTCAGAATGTCCATCATTTCGAGGAATGAACTGCCCTGCGAGATCTCTTTCAAGGCGTAGGTCTCAAAATTTCCTTTGGCTTTCGGGCCTTTTTGACGCCAGACTTTTACGTTGATATT
>JBGZJM010000101.1:0-6179 GCA_041848845.1 Petrimonas sp.
AGATCTGACAAGAAAATCTTTGTTTAAAGCATCCGTAAATCCATATTTCAAGGAAAAATCTATGATAGGCTTCCCTATATTCCCTTTCGTAGTAGTTATTAATACAACACCGGATGCTGCTTTTGCACCGTAAACCGCGGCAGAACTTGCATCCTTAAGTATATCGATTGTTTTAATATCATTGGGATTAATGTCGCCGATACTTCCATTATAAATAACCCCATCAATAACGATTAATGGAGACGTACTGGCAGTAAGAGAATTAGGACCACGTATTTCCATTGATCCCCCGCCGGAAGCTCCAGAATTTTGTTTTGAATAGAAACCAGCAACGGAACCGGATAACATTTCTGTTAATTGAGTCATCGGTTGTTTTTTAAAGTTATCGGCATTGACTTGTGCTACGGAACCTGTTAAATCGCTTTTTTTAATGGTTCCGTATCCAATGGCCACTACTTCATCCAAAAGTTGGGCTTCAGAATGCATGACAACATCAATGATTGTCCTTCCATTTACAGGTATGGATTGGGTTTTCATTCCAACATAGCTAAATGTGAGCGTACCGTCAGATGGAACGTTTTCTATAGTGTATCTCCCGTTGATATCCGTTACTATTCCATGAGTCGTATTTTCCGAAACAATAATTGTTGCCCCAATAACGGTCTCGTCATTTTCATCCTTGACAATACCAGTAACAGTAATGTTTTGAGCAAATAATGCGAATGACATCAACCACCACATAAAGGTAAGTGGTAAACTTTTCCGTTTAATTGGATAAAACTCTTTTTTCATTTTTTCGATTTAAATTTTATATGGGTTCAATTCTACGAAGATTTGTTTCTAAAAGTGATATCTCATGATGTGAAAAAATGTATTCATGAAAGCTATAATACGCTAGAATGCTGAAACAACTTTTTGAATGGAGAATTTCAAATAGCATTGTTTCATCACTTGTGTGTACATAGAGCTATTGATTTATTAACCCGTTACAATTTTCAAAAACTGTGCTTATTTTAGTATCTTGTCTACTTTTCGCTGTGAGGTGATTTTATTACTTTGAGATCAGATCTTCGATCCCTTGAATAATCTTCGATTCTACTGATTTATTCCATTTGGAAGGTAAACCATAAACCCGTTGTGAGGTGTCACCCTCATATCCTCCCTCTTCGAGGATCACTTCGGAAGGTATATAACCCATAACATCGTTGGCATATGACATCACAAAAATCTGCTCCCCGTAAGTCTCTTTCAATTTCACACTGTATGCCACCACGGATTCTCCTCCGAGAATAAACAGTTTCTGTTGACCAATTTGCCAGTATCCGACAGGAAACGGGTAGGATTTCATCAAATGGCCCTTGGTTTTCAGTTCACGGATGATGCCATTAGCCCATCTGGCCTGATAATCGCTACCCTTGGCAATACTTTGCAGCTCTCCTATTGGAAGAGGTTCATCGAGTAAAAGATCTATTTCGGAATACCTTGTGATCAGATTGCTCTCCTGCTGAGGCATCTCTTCGGAAAGCACCCGTTCGACAGTGGAAGCAAGTTGCTTGCCATACTGGATGGCCAGAGGGACGGTTCTTCGGGGAAGAGGATTCTGGTCGGCGCCCGCCCCCTGAAAGAACATGGCTGTTACGCCCGGATAACGTTTCTCCAGTTCCAGCTGGGCAAACCCGGCATAATCTCCGGAGAACATATTGATGGACAATGTTGTAGGGTGGCAGGCATAACCAAATACCACGGCCAGTAACTGTTTGTCCGGCGATTCGATCTTGATGACCGGCACGGCGTAATCGTTGGGGCCTTTCAGTTCAGTGGTAGGTGTAATGCTGTTTTCCCTGTTGTTGCGCCTGTTTACCTGAAAGCGTGCAATACCGTTTTGCGTATGAATATGTGCCGGTTGCAGGTTCTTTATCGCCTGGTCAACCAACTCAACCAGCTTCTCTTTCAGTTGTTCCGTATACTTATCAACAATCTTCCAATCTTGCTCGGTCATTGGATAGATATATTGCAATGCGCGAGAGATGACAGGGCCGGAGTGTGTATGGGAACTGCTCAGGATGATTTGCGCCTTGTCCAGGCCGTGTTTATGTTTTATCCGGCTTCTTACCTCATCCGAGAAATCCTTTGAGACGCCCAGTATATCCATCGTGATAAGCAAGGAGCGATTGCCTGCTGCGTCTTCCAGCAGGAGAGCCTTGGCCCATAAGTCGTGCAATTTCCCTTCCGACGGGGAAGTACGACTAGCATAACCCGCCATCCATATGGGTTCGTCCGGAGTAATCACGATCCGCGCCGTGCCTATTTTCCAGATATATCTTCCTTCGTTATCATTTGCGGCTTGCAGATGCAGTGTAAAAAATAACAGGAAAAACAACTGTAATCCAATCAGTTTAATTATTTTATTCATCATTGGTGGTTATTTTGTTTTAGCTACTATTAGTTCAGCATGTTTTTGAATCTTCTTTATTGCTTCCGCAATTTTATTTAAGTCTGATTTTGAACTGAGAAGTAGACTCTGGGAAATCCATACCGCTTCTTCATTACAAAGCTTCTCATTTAGAGGACATTTATTTGCTTGTGCATATTCTTCATAATTCAACCGTTCTGTCGGATAAAATTTCCGGAAATATTTGCTTTCAAAGGCGTTCTTCAGATAAGGCATCTTGTTCAGTTCGCTATACCCGGCAGAACAGGGTATGCCTTCGGCTTGCAATGCATTCAGGAAACCGGCTCTCGACAACCCCTTGAAATATTCCTTGTGGTACCTGAAAGGGAAGAGGTGGTAGGCGGCTTTGGTTACATTTTTATATAACTTATAAGGGGATATACCGGGTATGTTGCCGATGAGCGATTGGAGGTAGGCGGCATTTTTGTTCCTCAATTCCGTTTCTGCTTCCAGCCGTTTCAACTGCGCCAGTCCGATTGCCGCCTGATACTCCGTGATCCGGAGCTTGGTGCCGATCATCACAGTGCCGGCTCCGATTTGTCCTGCCGTGCTTCCGTGTGGATTACCGTAATTGTGGTAGGAATAACAGCGATCCATAAACGCGTCGTCATCGCTGATGATTGCCCCCCCTTCGCCTATTGCCATGTTTTTGGAATTCTGGAAACTGAAACAACCTGCGTTTCCGAATGTTCCCACCTTCTTCCCGTTAATTTCGGCCAACCACGCCTGACATGCATCCTCCACGACCAGCAGGTTGTGCTTGGCGGCAATTTTCATGATTCTTTCCATGTCACACGGGAGGCCGAGAATATGAACCGGAAGAATTGCCCGGGTGTGAGGTGTTATCTTCTCTTCGATCTTGTCGGGATCCATCTGGAACGTTTCCGGATCTATATCCACGAATACAGGTATCGCACCATTAAACAGGATGCACGATACGGAAGCAATGAAGGTATAGGGCGTAACCAATACTTCATCGCCCCAACCGATCTCCAACTGGGCCAGGGAAGTATTCAATGCATTGGTGCCATTAACGACCGCCAGGCTGCGTTTGGCACCCAGCAACCGTGCCCATTTCTTTTCAAACTCGTCCGTAATCTTGTTCCTCGACCAAACGCCGCTGCGCATGACCTCGAGAAGTGGCTTGTCGTCGGTCGCGGGATTCCATATCGGCCATTTGGGCCATTGGCCTGTAAATGATTTCTCTCCACCCAGAATGGCCGGTTTTGTGTCAATTTTAGTAAAAGCCCAGGCTTTTGGGTTTCCAAGACTGTTCAGTGCCAGCAGGGAAGCGCTACCCACCACGCTTTTTTTAAAAAATTTCCGTCTGTTCATCTTGTTGAGTGATTTGAATCTTTAAAGAAATGTCCTGTGCGTTCACAGTAAATGGGTAAAACTGAGAAGACAGGGTGATGAAAATTATTTCCTTTCGTATTTATTTGAGTTTCGAAACGTTGTTATGGATTTTATCCACAGCGTTGATGATGTCGTCCATGTCGGATTTCGTTCCGAGCATGAGCCCGCCATTCCAGATCCAGAGAGCCGAGTTGTATGTCTTAATCAGTGCAGGACAGTGGTTTTTTTGTTTATATTTTTCGAAATCCAACTCGTCCGCGGTGTAAAACTTTTGATAAATTTCGGATTTCAATACCTCACGCATCATCGGTTGACCGTAAAGCGGATCGTTCGGATAACCGCTTCCTACCGGAACTCCTTCGGCATTGAGCGCTTCGATAAACCGTTGACGCGGCAGTCCGTCAAGTTTGTCCTGGTTGTAAACCATCGCGTAGATGTAGTAGGATGCGGAGGTTGCCCCCTTGTGCAGTTTAACGGGTGTTACACCGGGGTATTTTGCCAGTTTTTCATTCAGGTAGGCTCCGTTTTCGTTCCTGATTTTGTGTTGCTCTTCGAGTTTCTCCAACTGACACAGTCCAATTACTGCCTGGTATTCTGCCATGCGGATTTTGTTGGCTAAGATGAGCGCCGTGATGGAACTGATTTGTCCCGACACGGAACCTGAAGCGTAACCGAAATTGTGGTACGAATACAGCCGGTCGTAATATTCGGTGTTGTCGGTCAGGATTCCGCCTCCTTCACCAATAGGAAGGTTTTTCGATGCCTGAAAGCTGAAGCAGCCGGCATTTCCGAATGTTCCGACTTTTTTGCCGCCGATTTCCGCCAGGTGAGCCTGACAGGCGTCTTCCACAACGAACAGGTTGTGTTCCTTGGCAATCTTCATAATTTCTGGCATATCAGATGGATATCCGCAGATATGAACTGGTAAAATACCCTTGGTCCGAGGAGTAATTTTTTTCCTGATCTGTTCGGGATCTATCTGGAAAGTCTCCGGATTGATATCTGCAAAGACCGGCATGGCACCCTTGTAGAGGATGCCGAAAACCGAAGCGCTGAACGTGTAAGGGGAACAGATTACCTCGTCGCCCGGCCCGATATTGGATTGCATCCAGGCGGCGCTCAAGGCGTTAGTACCGTTCACTGTTGTCAGGCAATGCTTTGAACCGTGCATTTCCGCCCATTTCTTTTCAAATTCGGAAACTTTTGTACTGCGCGACCAAACGCCTTTTGCCATGGTTTCGTTCATTTTCGGGTTGAATTTCCCGGCATCCCATTGCGGCCAGGTCTGCCATTTCTTATTCCCCCGGACAGGAGTTCCGCCGAGAAGGGCAAGCTTATCCGTCGTATCCCGTGAATTTCCGAAAACGGGGGTAAAGCCAGATACCGCTACCCCCGTGGTGGCTGCTGCTAATGTACCTATAAAGCGACGGCGACTGATTTCATTACTTTTCATGTTGATTACTTTTTATTCATTAAACTTGTTGTTTTTAAGTGTGATTAGTCCTAGAAACCGCTTTAGGCTTATAAGACAAAAAATATGTTCCGGTGTTTTCATAGAGGAATCGAGAATTTTCTTAATTGCGTTATCTTATTAGGATTCCTATAATGACAAATATAGAATACAATTGATTAAATTTATTTTCTAATTACGTAATCTATCCCTCAAAATACGCAAATATCCCCGATAAAAGCGCAATAATTTCTACTGTTTTTTCTGTTTCAGCTACGGTTCCGAATCACTTCTGCAACCTGATCAATTGCATCGATGTGTTTTTGTTGACAGGCGGGAAGTGTTGGCCTCCATACAGTCTGCATGAAACCTTTCAATCGCTCAGGGGCAATCTTCTTTTCACAATATGTTACTGTCTCTCTGAAATTTATATCGTTACTGTGGTTGCTGCCCGTTGGTACCTGGTCAAAACCATGCTCTTCAAGCCGATCGTATATCCTGACATATTTTTCATGCTTGGTGCATACCTTATAATATGTATCAGAGGAGATCATGCGTTGATAGGGTCCCAACCAGGCTTTGTGTCCTGTTGAAAAATTGAGTTTGGGTATGGGCTCCAATCCAAGCTTACGAATTGTTTTTAATTCTTTTTTCAATTGAGATGTGCTCCAGGCGCCATTGACCGCAATTTCAGGGAGACTGTCGTATTTTACACCGTCTCCCCAATCAATTAAAACCCTATTCATCCCACATCGGCCATTCTGATTAGTAAAAAAGGAGATTGGCCCAGATAAACCCTTCTTTTTATCATTAGACATTATATGCTTTTCATACTATTCAACGATCCAGTAATAATTAGTATCAAAATTAAATTTCCAAAAGAAACCCTCTTCATCCATTGCCAATACGATATCACCCACT
>JBGZJM010000102.1:0-3127 GCA_041848845.1 Petrimonas sp.
ATAACGGAAGAATTACGGGGAAAATTGTCGATCAGGAAACAAAAGAGCCTGTAGCCCAGGCCAATGTTCGCATTTTACATCAGAAAGACAGCCTGTATCTCAACGGAGTAGCCAGTGACCGGGAAGGTAATTTTGCCATATCGGTTCCTTACGGAAACTACATCATACACGTTACGTATGTTGGTCACCGTGATCTTTTTCGTAACGTGACCATCAACAACGCAAACAAAACGATCAATTTAGGTGCCGTAGAACTCGGAACAGACAATATCCTGCTCGATGCGGCAGTGGTAACGGCCAAAGCTGCAGAAATTGTAGTCAGGGGAGATACCGTTGAATACAATGCCGACTCATACAAGGTGACTGAAAGTGCTATTCTGGAAGACCTGCTGAAAAAGATGCCGGGCATTGAAGTGGATTCGGAAGGGAAGATAACCGTTAACGGCCGTGAGATAAAAAAGATCATGGTAGACGGAGAGGAGTTTTTCAGCACCGACCCGAAAGTGGCCTCGAAGAACCTGCCCGCCAAAATGGTCGAAAAGTTGCAGGTCCTTGACCGGCGGACCGATATGGCGCAGATGACCGGATTCGATGACGGAGAAGAAGAGACCATCATCAACCTGATGGTAAAACCCGGGATGAAAGAAGGGTTGTTTGGTAACGCCTTTGTGGGATACGGCACAAAAGAGCGGTACGAAGGAAATGCGATGGTCAACTACATGAAGGACAAGAACCAATACACCTTTTTGGGAGGTTTCAACAACACCAACAACGCCGGATTTTCCGATTTGGCGTCTTCGATGTTCGGAAGCGGTGGTGGCGGAGGCAGAAGGATGTTCTTTGGCGGACGAAGCGGGATCACCACATCCGGAAATGCAGGTTTTAATTTCAGCCGGCAATTTACAAGCAAGTTGAAACTTGGAGGAAATCTCCGGTACGGACTTACCGATAACAACACGCTTTCCAAAACACATACACAAAATATTCTCAGCAGCGGTAACACATTGGAAGACGAAAATAATTCCAGCAAAAATTACAGCCAGAATTTCAACATGGACCTGCGCCTGGAATGGACACCCGATACGTTGACAAGAATTATTTTTAATCCTGAAGGATCGGTTTACAACAATCGAAGGAGCGAGCTCGGCGACTTTCTGACCACGACCGAAACCCTGGAGGATTCCATCAATTACGGAGATTCAAGATATAATTCCGCGGGTGATGGAAAGAACCTTTCCGCGCGGTTGGATGTGAGCCGCACACTCGGTAAAAAAGGCCGTATATTGAGTGTCCAGTTGCGTGGAGGAATGTCCGACTCTGAAAATGAAGGGACAAATCTGTCCAATACTTTTTACAACGGGACGAAACCCGACGACCTGATTGATCAGCGGTTTGTCAATACCAACGATTCCAAAAACTGGCGCGGTTATGTATCTTACGTCGAGCCGTTGGGCAACAACAACGCTATTCAGTTTGCCTATCAATATCGCCAGAATATTTCCGGGTCGGATAAAGACACACGCATTAAGGACGAGTCCGGGAATTACACTGTTTTGGATGAACAGTACAGCAAGCGTCTGGAAAATAACTTTACCAATCAGGAGATTGAACTTAACTTTCAGTCTGTTCGTCAGAAGTATGATTATACGATCGGGTTCTCTGTACAACCTTCAAGCTCACAAAGCAGAACGTTTATAGGAGACAATAAAATCAGCGATTTCACCCGCAATGTGGTCAATTATGCACCTATGGCGCAGTTCAATTACAGATGGACACGACAACACAACCTGAGGCTCCGTTATTTCGGCAATACCGATCAACCTTCGGTAACCCAGCTGTCTCCGGTAGTGGATGTTTCAAACCCGCTGAACATCACTTACGGGAATCCCGATTTGAAACCTTCTTTTACACATCGGTTAAACCTTCGTTACCAGAACTTTAATCCCGAAAAGAACCGTTCCATGGGTCTCTTTGGAGACATCCGTTACCTGACCAACGATATCGTCTCATCCACCCTGACCGACCGGGAAACGGGACGCAGGGAGACCACGTATGAAAACGTGACGGGGAACTGGAATGCCAACGGGCGTATGATGATGAACATCCCGTTGAAGAACATCAAATTCTCTGTTTTTTCCATGTCATTTGCCAGCTATAACCATGCAAACGGTTTCTCCAACCTGGAGAAAAACCTGAGCCGCAGGCTCAATCTGGGTGAAACGCTCGGGTTAAACTACCGGTCGGACCGGATAGATTTTGGAGTCCGCGGCAACATCAGCTACAACAAGGTAAAAAACAGCCTGGAAGGACAACGCGACCAGGAGTTCCTGAACTACGGGGGAAATGCCAACACCACCCTTTACCTTCCCTGGGACATGTCCATTGAGAGCGACATTAACTACAGTACCAACTCCGGTTATTCCGACGGTTTCACGCAAGACGAGTGGTTGTGGAATGCTTCCATTCAGAAGCAATTGTTTAAACAAAAGAACGGCACCATCCGTTTAAAGATATACGATATTCTGCAACAACGCAGCAACATCAGCAGATCTGTGACGTCCAACTATATTCGTGACACGACAACCAACACGCTTACCACCTACTTCATGGTGCACTTTGTTTATCGTTTCAATATTTTCAAAAATGGAGCAACGCGAGAAGACATGATGCCTCAGCACGGGCCCGGTCCCGAAAGAGGTTTTGGACGTGGTCACGGCGGTTAATGCCACGGATACAATCTTTAATTACTCAAATTTTAAACCGGATTTACAATGGAAAATCGCATCAGGAACAACACGGCCAGTACATACGCAGTCATTCTTGTGCACGTTTTATTGTGGAGCATGATTGTGGTCGCGCCCTATTTTTTTATCGACCGGGAAAGGCTTTTTCACTGGGACCTGTTCATCCGTTCAACACCCGACACATTGGGATTGTTGCTGGTTTTCTATGTCAATTATTTCCTGCTGATAAAACAGTTTTTATTTAAAGGGAGAACCCGGGAATTTATTTTCTATAACTTGCTGTTGATCGTTGCCGCTGCCGTACTCATGCATTTTGGAAATGATCTGTTGCGATGGGTAAGCCCGGAACATATGCCGCGACGCGGTGGCCGTAAATTCAGGCC
>JBGZJM010000103.1:0-9459 GCA_041848845.1 Petrimonas sp.
CGAGGCACAAATCGGAGCATGGGCCTCGCCGCAAAGCAAAATATTGGGGAGCCGTGAGGAATTGAAACAACGACAGGCCTCTTTCGAGAAAAAATTCAATAATCGGAAAATTTCCCGCCCGTCGTATTGGGGCGGTTTTATCCTTCTTCCTACAACCATCGAATTCTGGCAGGGACGTCCCGGTCGCCTGCACGACCGGCTTGTATACCTCCGGACTGAAGAGGGCTGGACGTTGCGCAGGCTGGCCCCGTAATGCAAATTTTCCACGATTTAAAACTTTTCAGAACAAATCATAAATTTCTCTAATAGAGACTACTTAACTTTCGTAAATAAAAAAGAAGATCGTACATTTGCGACCATAATCTACAGAACATTATCGTGGAAAGATATGCAGCCCTGTGTACGTCGATCTTTTTATTGTTTCTCTGTTCATGCGACAAGAGCAATAAAGAAAAGATTTCAACATACCCTGTACTAACGTCCAATTTTGAAAACACCCTGGTAATCGACGGCGTTGCCGAACCTGTGCGGTACACGACAATAGCCTGTCCGAGCAATGTGGATGCCATTATTACTTTCCTTATCGATGACGGAACGTATGTTGATGAAGGAGACGTTGTGTGCATTCTCGAAGACAATGACCGTAAAACCATTCACGATAATTTAGCGATCCAATTGGAAACTGCAGTGGCCGAATTAAGTAAGGTGAAAGCCGATTTACAGATGCAGTACGCCTTGCTTGAGGCACAAGTAAAGAACAATAAAGCCGATACCGAAATAGCACAATTGGACTCCCTCCAATTACATTTTGCCACCCCTACACAGAAACGGATCAAGGAATTAGAGCTTGAGCGGGCGCTTATCGAAAAAAACAAATTTGAGAAGAAGCTTGAAGCCCTCCAGATCATCAATCAATCCGAGGTGAGAAAATTGGAACTGAATATTCAACAATTAACCAACCGGTTAGCCTCCGCAAAAACCATCCTCGACGGCCTGACCATACGCTCCCCGCGTAAAGGACTAGCCGTTGTATCCAACTCCCGGATGACGGGAGAAAAGCTGAAGGTGGGCGACAATGTATGGAACAACATGCCGTTGATCACCATGCCGGAAGTTTCGGCAATGAAGGTAAAAATGATGGCGGGGGAAGTGGATTTCCGCCAGATAAGCGAGAACGATTCCGTCAGCTTCAGTTTCGATGCCATGCCCGATAACATCGCTTATGGAAAAATCACCAAGAAGCTGCCCGTAGGCCAACCCTATAAAAGAGATTCGAAGGTAAAGTTTTTTGAGGTGGAAGCATCTGTAGACAGTGCGCTGCAAATGCCCGAGCCCGGCTTCACGGCAAACTGCAGGGTATTCATAAAGCAGGTCCGCGACACGATCGTGGTGCCACAAATCGCCATTTACGAAGAAGACTCCCTTAAAGTTGTGTATGTGAAGAAGAAAAACAAATACGAGATGCGCCCAATAACCACCGGAGTGTCTTCTTCCAAAGAAGCCATCGTGTCTGACGGGTTAAAGCCGGGAGAAGTAATCGCACTAGTAAAGCCGCCACCATCAATGGTGAGAGGAAAAACAAAATAATTTCAAACCGTTGCAGCAAAATGAAGATTTTTTCAAGAACATGGATCCTTATCGTTATTTGTTCGCTACCTTTTGTAGCGTGCAAAAAAAAGGAAACCGGGCAGATACCTGTTGGAAAGGTAACCCGGGGCACTTTATTTCTCGACTTGTACGAAGAGGGTGAGATAGAGGCCATTAAGTCCATCAACATTGTGGCACCGATGATTTCGTGGCGATACGGGAACCTGAAAATCACCGAGTTGGTCAAGGACGGACAGGAAGTGAAAGCAGGCGACACACTGATCGTGTTTGACCCGTCGGAAGTTCTGAAAGGCATTGTGGAGGCAGAATCGAGCTTGGAGATTGCACGGGCCGAGTTCGATAAGATGAAAGCACAGCAGCAATCGGAGCTCGAAGAGCTGAGGGCCGCTTACGAAGTCACCCGCATTTCGCACGAGATATCGAAAATCCGCTTCGAGTCTGCCGGTTACGAGTCGGATATCAAGAAAAAAGAGATCCGGCTGAACCTCGACAAAGCGGAAATTGCCCTGGAAAGGGCCAAAGAGCAGATCGAAAACCGCGAGAAAATCCAGAGGGAAGAGATCAAGCAGAAGAACCTCTCCATCATGCAGTTCCAGTCGAGGCTCGACGAGGCGCACGAAACGCTCCGCAAACTATCGGTGGTAACCCCCTCTTCGGGTATCGCCATCTTATCGAAAAACTGGAGCAGCAACAATAAATTCCAGATTGGCGACCAATGCTGGAGCGGGTTTCCTATTATTCAACTGCCCGATTTATCCTCGCTGAAAGCCACGGTAAAGATAAACGAAGTGGACGTCGCCAAAATCAGCAAAGGGCTGAAAGTGGAAATCAAACCCGATGCATTTTCCGACAGTGTTTTTTCGGGAACGGTCAATTCGATTGCCAATCTGGCCGTGAACAAAGACGAGTCGTCGAAAATAAAGGTGTTCCCCGTTGAGATATTGCTCAACGAGTCCGATAAGAATTTGCTTCCCGGGCTCACCGTCAGCTGCCGCATAATCATGGACAAAGTGGAAAATGTGCTCTATATTCCGCTCGACGCCCTGTTTACTGAAGGGGATAACAGTTTTGTCTACAAAAAGAAAGGTGTCGGCTACGAAAAGACAGAAATAGAAACCGGGATAAACAACACCGACTATATCGTGGTTGTCAACGGATTAAAAGAAGGTGAAGAGATAGCGCTCGTCAATCCTTTTGCAAAAGAAACGGAAGAGAAGAAAACCGAAAACGCGGAGATATGATGAAAAGATCACAATTATATAGCCTGTTTTTTGTTTTCCTCACCGCGACACTTCTTTTTTCATGCGAAAAAAGTTCGGAACCGGAGGGCGGAAGAAGAACCTCCGACGGCAGCGTTATTGTGGAAACCGGAGAACTGGCGGCCGTAAATTCCCGTTCGGTCGTTGTCAGCCGGTACGGGAGGCAATGGTACCAGATGAAAATCGTGGGGTTGTTGAACCACGGAGAAATTGTAAAGAAAGGCGATTCCATAGCGCAACTCGACCCGGCTGATATCAACAAATACATTCTGGAAAGCGAGAGCAACCTCGAGACACAACTGGCGGTACTGGAAAAACTCTATGTGGAACAAGAAAACAAAAAACAGGAAAGCGAGTCGAAAATAAGAAACGAGTCTGCGGCATTCGACTTGAAAAAAATCGAATGGGAGGCCTCCCGGTTCGAATCGGAACGATTGCGAAAAATAAAACAACTCGAATACGAACAGGCAGTCATCAACCTCGAAAAAGAGAAAAAGATCTACGAATTGAACAAAGCCATCAATGCCAGCGAGTTGAAGATACAGGAAATCAGGGTCGGGCAAATAAAAAAAGAGGTTGAAAACGCAAAAAACCTGATTCCCCTGCTGACCTTGCGCGCGCCCGTGTCGGGAGTGTTTCAGATTGCGACAAACTGGCAAAACGCCAACAGGAACATTTACAAGATCGGCGACAACATATACGCCGGAAATAACCTGGCCATAGTTCCGGAACTGGAATTTATGAAAGTGAATACGCAGGTGAACGAAACCGACTTTTTGAAGGTAGCTCTCAACCAGAAAGTTGCGGTGAGGCTGGATGCCATGCCTAAAGTTGTTTTTGAAGGGGAAGTCGCCTATATCGGCAAACTTTGCAGGTTGAAAGACCAGAAATCCCGGCAGAAAGTATTCGATGTGGAAGTAAAGATAATAAAACCCGATGAACGGTTAAAACCCGGGATGACGGTAAGTTGTGAATTCTTATAAAGTAAACCATGCAGTACGGTGAAAATATTCGTTTGGCGCTTCAAGGGCTGGCGTACCATAAGTTCCGTTCTTTCCTTACTATGCTGGGAATCATCTTCGGCGTGGCATCCGTTATCACGATGTTATCGATCGGAGAAGGAGCCAAGCGTGAAGCCATCGCCAAATACCAGGATCTGGGTGTGAACAACATCATCATCCGCGAGAAGACACTGTCCGATGAAGAATTGGAAGAAGTGAGGGCCAAGTTCTCTCAAGGGCTTTCCATCCAGGATGCCCGGGTGATTCGGGAAATCGTGCCCGGGGTGGAAAGAATCGCCTCACAGGCTGAAAAAAACACAGACGTGAGGTACAACGATAAATCGGTAAAGTCCACCATTATCGGCATCACCCCCGACTTTCAGGCCATGATGAATTACAAGGTACGGGACGGCTATTTCATCAACGACAAGCATTACAACGAACGCCTGAAAGTCTGCGTGCTGGGAGCCGGCGTGGCGGCCGGCTTTTTTAAAGGGGAGGATCCGATAGGAAAACGGGTGAAAATAGACGATCAGTGGCTGGAGGTTGTCGGCGTGCTGGAATCGAAGAGCCTTTTTACGGAAACCGTGGGCGAATTGGCGGCCAGGGACCTGAATACGGATGTGTTCGTGCCCCTCTCGTTATTCCTGAACCGGTTCACCCGCGAGAACGCACTCTCCAGCGAAATCCAGCAAATAACCGTCCAACTCAAAAACTCGGACAAACTGGTGGAAGCCTCCAAAATCATTAACGAAATCCTGCGCCGTCATCATTTCAATAACGACGACTACAGCATTGTGATCCCTTACGAACTACTGAAACAGGAGGAAAAAGAACGCCAGATCTACAACTTCCTGTTAGGCGCCATTGCTGCCATATCCCTGTTGGTAGGCGGTATCGGAATCATGAACATCATGCTGGCAACCGTGATGGAACGTACGCGCGAAATCGGTATCCGCCGCTCGGTCGGTGCCCGCAAAATAGACATAATGAGCCAGTTTGTCACCGAATCGGTGGCAATAAGCATCACAGGTGGCATCATCGGTGTCCTCACCGGCATTATCCTGTCGCTCATCGTTTCGCTGTTCACCGATATAAACACTTTCATAAAGCCCTACTCCGTCTTTATAGCCTTCTCTTTCTCGGTAATCGTGGGAGTGAGCTTCGGTTATCTACCGGCAAAGAATGCCGCCAATTTAAAACCGGTCGACTCCATTCGATACGAATAAAAACAAGTCAAAAAAATGCTGATCGAAATAAAAGACTTAAAAAAGAATTACTTGTTAGGAGATGCCGAAATACCTGTTATTCACGGCATAAACCTCAATATCGAGAAAAACGAATACGTTGCCATTATGGGGCCGTCGGGTTCGGGAAAGTCAACGTTAATGAATATCCTGGGCTGTCTGGACACGGCCTCCAGCGGTCACTATTACTTTAACGATGTTGATGTAAGCACATTGGACGATGATGCCCTGTCGATCATGCGAAACAAGGAAATAGGCTTTATCTTTCAGAATTTCAACTTATTACCCCGACTAAATGCCATTCAAAACGTGGAACTCCCCCTGATTTACGCAGGGACGCCGGGTACGGAGCGCAAAGAAAGAGCGTTGAGGGCGTTGGACAGGGTCGGGCTGTCGGATCGTGTGAATCATAAACCTGCTGAACTCAGCGGAGGCCAAAGGCAACGTGTTGCCATTGCCCGGGCGTTAGTGACTGTTCCGGGTATTTTGCTGGCCGACGAGCCGACCGGCGCCCTCGATTCAAAGACAGGCGTGGAAATCATGCGGCTATTTGAAGAACTGCACGCCGAAGGGAATACGATTATTTTAATCACCCACGAGCAGGAAATCGCCAATTACGCCCATCGGAACATTTACCTGAAAGACGGCATGATCCATTCCGATAAGCCTAACCCCAAAAGAACCTCCCTGACCACTTTAAACACTTTTCAAAATGACGAAATAATATGAAAAAACTTCTTTTAGCAGGTTCATTTGTATTCATTCATTGTCTGTTGCTCCCAAGCCAGTCGGCCTACACGCTTACCCTGGAAGAGAGCATAGAAATAGCCAAGAAAAAGAGCTACAGCATGCTCAGGTTGAGCGAAGACCTCAAAATTGCCGAATACAACCTGAAATCGGCAACAAGCCGGTTGAAAACGCATATCGATATGACCCTCGGCGCGCCGCAGTACAACGAAACCATCGAGAGCTGGAAAGACACTACCGGAATCACCTATTACTATCCGGTAAAAGAGCTGGGATACTCCGGCATGCTGACCATCAACCAGCCGCTCCCGACCGACGGCAATATTTTTATCCACAACATGTTGTCGAGCAGCGAAGACCTTAAAAACAACTTCCGCTCATCGCGCCTGCGTTCCCGGATCGGATTCAACCAACCGCTCAACTCGTTTTATGCCTACAACAGCATTAAATCCACCCTGAAAAGGGCCGAACTGGATTACGAGCGCTCCAGCAAACAGTTCAAAAGAGAAGAGTTGAACCTCATCTACCAGGTAAGCAGCTCATATTACAATTTACTGTCGCTGCAACGGAGCACCGAAATCGCGTCTCTCGACCTGGAACGGCAGATGGAAGCTCACGAAATATCAAAAAACAAATATGCCGCCGGACTCATCCGCGAAGTGGATGCCCTTCAGATGGAGGTGGATTTGGCCGAAGCGCAGAACAATCACGATATCGCCGTCTTGAATGAAGTATCGGCAAGAAACTCATTCAAGGAATTGCTGGGATTAAACCTGGACGACAGCATAACCTTGAATAACCAGCTGAACTATCAAATCGTCCTTATCGATCCGGCAAAAGCGGTCGAGCTGGCCCTGAAAAACCGCTTGGAAGTCCGGGAACAGGAAATCCAGATCGAGTTGCAAAAACTCAACATCAAGCAACAAAAAGCCAACGGACTGATAAAGGGAAGCGTGGACGCGTACTTCGAGAGGGCCGGTATCGACCATCGGGCAAACATCAGCTTCCTGCAATCGATCAAAAACTCGTACAACAATCTTGTTGACAGGAACTCAAGCTACGGAATCGGATTGACCGTCACCATTCCTATTTTGGACTGGGGGGAAAACCGGGCCCTGGTAAGGGCAGCGGAATCAAGGTTAAAACAGTACAATTACCGCAAAGAGGAAGTTGAGCGGGAAATAGAAACCGAAGTCAAAAACCTCATAGCCAGCATAAACAGCAATTTGAAAAGATTACAGGTTTTGGAAAAGAATGTGCTGGTCGCCGAGAAGAGTTTCGAGATAACACGACAACGTTTTTCCGACGGGGATATCGACAGCCAGGGCTTGGCTTTGGAGAGAAACCGGTTGAACAACGCGTATACTTCCCACCTGAGGGCCTATATCAATTATCAATTATCGCTCGCCGACCTGATGAGAAAAACATTTTATGATTTTCAAAAGCAACAGGAAATCGAATGAGATCCTTCGGATATTTTTTGTCCTTTAGACTTATTTAGGTTATCTTGACGAGAATCCGAGAATGCGCGCATCGAATTCCCTGCTTTCCTTCAACGCGCGGATGACGGCCCGGGCTCAACGGTATCGCAAAAACGCTGCAAACCTATTAAATTCGCACAATTGCATTGAGTTTCGGTACCGGTTGCTTCGTTTTCATCTGGAAATGAAAATCGGGAGCGAACTCCCGATATTTTTGTGATTTATTCCCTGCGGTCACAAATGCCGTTTTTATTGGCATCCACGAAGTTCGCAGCACCTCCTTTTCCGTTGCGAAGTCCTGTGCGGTTGCCTTGTCCGCGGCCCGCTCCCCTTCCGTTACGAAAGCCCGTTCCCCGGTTCACTCCTCGGCCGCTCCCGTCAAGCAGTCGCTGTTTTCCGTTTGCGTTCGGATTTCGGGGTGTCCCGTTCTCGAAATTATCGCAAACACCGTTGTTGTTTTTATCCACAAACGCGGGTCCCCTTTGAGAGGAAGCTGTCGTGTCTTTTTTGACCGGATCTTGATTCTGGGCAGTTGCCATCCCTACGGATAAGACGACTGCTAAAGCTGAAATAAAAAGTTTTGTTTTCATCTTTTCTGATTTTTAATTGTTAGTCATGTGCTTCTATCTTATTTATTGCAATCTCCAACCGCGTCCGTACCTGTGCCTGTATTCCTGCCCGCGACCAATGCTGTCGTTCCGGCTGTATCTTCTTCCGAAATTGGCTGCCGTGCCGTCTCTGAAAAGCGGAAGAAAGGCTGCCTGCAACCGCTCGCATTGCGAGGAATCGCAGACTGATTTTATTTTCAGGTAAAAGTCGTTGGTGACATTCTTCAGTTCGGCATGATGCCTGCCCAGATGAGCCGACAAATTATGTAATCTTGTCGAGTCGGGATGAAGTCCGTTTAACTCCTCAAACATCTCGCTTTTCAGTGAGTCCATTTCGAAAATCAAATCATTGGCAACGTATTGAAACTGACGGTTCGCTTCCCTGAAAACCTCCATTTGCGCATCGTTGAATCCAAGTTCCCGCCTGAAAAAACGCCCGGTCAAGGGATTTTGCCGGTTTTCATCGAGAACAATTGCCAGGTTGTCGTCTTTACCCTGCCGGTTATGGTAGAGAATGGTCCCGACGGTTGCCAGGTTCAGGATAACCAGCAATGCAATTGCAAACCACAGTATTTTGCTTGTCTTATTCATAATTTTCGAGGTTGTAATATCCTAAATTCTCCATCTGCCTGTCGTTGATGTTCATAACCGTTTCCGGCGATAGATTGTCGACATAACTGTTCCCTATTGATATTCCTAAAAAAATGACAGCGGCAATGCTTGCGGCAACGGCGACAACTTGCCAGACCGGAGCTCTTTTCAATTCCGGTTTCCGCAATTTCTCAATCTCTGCCATCACGCGGTTGCTTAAAAACGGATTAGGCTCCGTTTGCTTTTCGAGCCGGATAAAGTCATCAATATAATGCTCCGTTTTCATTTTTGTTGGTTGTTTAATGGGTTAGACATTGTTACATTTAATTTCCTACGGATGTGTGCTTAATTTCTTTTGTAAGTTGTTTCTTGCCCGTTGCAAGAGTTGTTCTACGGCACCTTCAGAGGTATTCATCACGGAAGCGATCGTTTTTTGAGGAAGTTCTTCGTACTTGCTCAAAACAAAAGCCATTCGTTGCTTTTCAGGCAACGAGTCAATTGCGTTACGGATACGCCGGTCGCGTTCCGACACTTCCAGCAGTTCCAACGGTGTTTTTTCGCCGCTTGGTCTGTAAAGAACACCTTCGAGGGATTGAAACAACCGGTTTTTCCGATTTCGATTGACGAAGTTGATGCTCATATTCACGGTAATTCTGTAAAGCCACGTCATAAATTCCGATTCACCTTTGAAGGACGCGAGCGACTGATACACTTTCATAAAAATATCCTGCGCGATATCCTCGGCATCTTCTTTAGAATGAACGAACCCCATAGCGGTACGAAATACCCGTAATTGGTATTTTTCCATCAGCGTTTTAAAAGCTGAAGTATCGCCCGATAGTATTTTGTTTATGAGTTGTTCGTCCGACATACCTTCGTTTCAGCGTTCAAATAAGACATTAGACATCTGAAAATAA
>JBGZJM010000104.1:0-2757 GCA_041848845.1 Petrimonas sp.
GCGGCGTTCTTCGGTGAGCGGCGG
Organism: Petrimonas sp.; assembly: GCA_041848845.1. Lineage (GTDB taxonomy): Bacteria > Bacteroidota > Bacteroidia > Bacteroidales > Dysgonomonadaceae > Petrimonas. Next base: position 25 of record JBGZJM010000104.1, read on the forward strand.
AATTCCCAGGCGGATAACTTCACCGTTGTTCTCGGGAGTAATTCCCACGTCGGAATCCATAATCGCCTTTTCAACCACTTTCAGCATATTTTTCTCCCACGGTTGAACCAGAATGGTTTTGGCATCGGGAGTGGAGATCGTTGACACGTTCGACAACGGAACGTGGCTGCCATAATATTCCACTCTCACCCCGTCAAGAATACGCACATTGGCTCTTCCCGCACGAATACGCGCAAAGGTTTCCTCGAGGAATTCCAAGGTCATCTGCATCTTTTCCTCGGCATCTTTTTTAATTGTTGAAATATCCATATCTTTTTGTTTGGTGTTATGTCAGCAAAAATAGTGAAAATATTTGAATAAGTCTTTCACCCGTGCACCAGGGTTCCAATATTTTCCCCGGAAAGCACCTTCTTCAGGTTTCCGTATGTGTCCATATCGAAAACGACAACGGGCAGGTTATTTTGCCTGCACATTGCCGTGGCCGTAAGGTCCATTACCTGCAAGCCCCGGGCGTAAACCTCATCGAACGAGATCGTATCGAACTTGGTTGCCGACGGGTCCTTCTCGGGGTCGGCAGTATAAACGCCGTCAACACGGGTGCCTTTGAACATGGCATCAGCCTCAATCTCTATTCCACGCAAGGCGGAAGCGGTGTCGGTGGTAAAGAACGGATTTCCCGTTCCTCCGGAAAGGATGGCCACCTCGCCGTTTTGCACGGACTCAATCGCTTTCCATTTGGAGTAAAGCTCGCCGACAGGTTCCATACGAATGGAGGTATAAACCCTGTTTTTCTGATCGATGGCCGTCAGTGCGGAACTCAACGCCAGGCTATTGATAACGGTGGCAAGCATGCCCATCTGGTCACCTTTTACCCGGTCGAACCCTTTTTGCGAGCCGCTCAAGCCCCGGAAAATATTCCCTCCACCGATAACAATCCCGACTTGCACTCCCATTTGTGCAGCTTCTTTTATTTGCCGGGCATAGTCATTCAACCGGACTTCATCTATCCCGTACCCTTTTTCTCCTGTCAGCGATTCACCGCTAAGTTTCAGTAAAATTCTGTTGTATTTCATATTTTTTCAAAACTGTTGGACTATAGACCGATAGAATTCAGACTCTTTTAACGTTTGTAAAAATTATCGGGTAAAATATCCATAAAAATCACATCGTGAAACGTCATGTCACGATAGACGGCTTGCCGTCTCCTCCCAACTTCTCTAAACCCTAATTTCCGGTAGCATTCCACTGCATTTTCGTTGAAAGAATATACCTGTAAGAAAATGTTGTGTATATTCAGGTAACGGAAACCGTAATCCATGAGCAACGTCATGGCCTCTGAGCCGTAACCCTGATGCCAATACGCTTTATCACCGATAAAAATTCCGATTTCGGCGGATCTGTTAACAGAATCCATATTTACAAGACCGCACGTACCGATAAGTTTGTCGTCTTCAAGGGTAACGATACCGTAATTATGGTTTCCGGCGAGCTCTTCAAGAATTTTACGTTCGTTCCCAACGTTAATTACACTCGAAGCCATCGTGAGAAAACGAACAACTTCCATATCGTTCAACCAGCGCGCGTAAATTTCGGCATCATCCGGACTCATTGGAGACAGAAAACATTTTTTACCGGTTAGTTTTCTAATTCGTGCCATATGTTATTTTTTTTCGGAAATGCATTTTTTTACGATTACGGAAAAGAAAATACATAATCCGATAATTTCTACAATCTGTCCTGCGACTGCAAAATTTGCCAAGACTGCATACGTTCTGGAATAATCAGCTAAAGGCACTGCATTTTGAAATGATATATATCCATATATGCGGGCTGCAAGAGAAAACAAGATATTCAAAACGATACCGGAGAAAATAATCCAGGCACTATTGTGAATTTTAATTGCTTTAATCACAAAAAACAACAAAACCAATTCAAGCAAAACAACTATTGATGTGGTACCAAACAAATTAAATAAAAATCTATCCATCTTCTAATCCAAAATAAATTGCACCTCCTTAAACGCATATATTCGCTCCTCGTTGGTCTCAAGCGTCTTCAATACCAAGTGTCCGGACGGAAGCACGTTATCGATCTTTGCCCGGAACTTGCCGTTGGCGTCCTCGAACCGGTAATAACCGTTCACCCGGTACAAATCGAGCATGTATTCATCTTCAATAACTTGTTTTTCTCCGCGCTGCAATCCCCTGTACAACAGGAAAAACTCTTTCAACAAAAGATCCAGGATGTAGTCTTTATCCTGTTCGGTGGCGGTGATTTGCCTCAATGATACCGGATTGGGCAATTCCGGCGGGAACACCTGCTGGTTGAGGTTCAATCCGATTCCGATGATGGAGTTTTCAATTATTTTCCCCTGCAAACTGTTTTCTATGAGAATACCGGCAATTTTCCGGTCCTTCCAGTAGATATCGTTGGGCCATTTGATCCGGATATCATCCGTAAACCGATCCAGGGTATTTTTTATGGCCAGCGAAATCGTCCGGGAGATGATAAACTGCTCGTTGGCAGGAATCTCTACCGGATAAATCAACAGGCTGAACAGCAAATTATCTCCTTTTTCCGAATGCCAGCTGTTGCCCGTCTGTCCACGGCCTGCCGTTTGAAAATCAGCCACCACAATAGAGCCTTCTTCCAGATGTTCTGTTTTTAACAACTCTTTCAGGTAGGAATTTGTCGATTCCGTCTCCTCCAACCGCACCATTTTTCTGTCTTCAA
>JBGZJM010000105.1:0-6000 GCA_041848845.1 Petrimonas sp.
CCACGTGGATGGTGAGGTTATCGCATTGCGGAGTTTCAACCTCCATATCGCTCAGGCACGATGCAAAAGCCGAGAGTAGAAACAGGGCTGCGAAACTGTGAATTGCTTTGGAAATTATTTTTTTCATATCCGTTCTTCTTTTATCGTTTTCTACGGCGTTGTTGCTTCTTGGGTAATTACAATTCTATACCCGCTACCTACGAGCGGTGTTCCTGCCAACAGGGGTATTTCCACAAATCCCGTTGCCGATCCGGCCCAGCCCACGTTGATATAAAACTCCGTTACGCGTTCTTCCGTTGTCGGTGCAAGTTTTGGGCTTATTGTAATGGTATATGTCCCCAGTCCGTAGGGTGACGTTCCGGGAGTAACCGTAGCGTTGAAATAGTCGGGGTTGGTAAATTGAGTTGTCCAGGCCGCTCCGTAAGGGTTGGTGATGGTGAATGTAAAAGTGAGTTGATCCGTTGTTTCCTTCAACGTGTAATTTTTGTTGTCGGGAGTAGGTTGAGGATCAAGAGAAGTCTCATAAATACGGTCGTAAGTCAATTCGGATTGAAGCAAATTCCAGGGCATTACATAAGTTGAAAGTGTTAACCCGTCAAATTCACCAATATTGGTTATGGTTGCCACAATATTGTATACGTGGTTGCGTCTGATGGAATAGGGATGGTCTGTGGCAGTTCCGTCGCTCAACGTTGCGGTTTTATCGTTTACGTATGCTTGATACCGGGTATCTATACCGTTGTATCGGGCATCGATAACGAGGTAGGTAGCACGTCCGGCAGAGTCTGCCGCCGATCCGGGATTCTCATATACATACATGGGAGTTGCCCCTGTCCAGGCATCTACTCCGGTTGTGGTAAGTGAATATTCTCCCTGCCCGGTGTATGTGTGATTGCCATAGATTTGTCCGGTCACGGTTTGTCCTTCGATGAGTGCCGATTTTTCAGGACCGCGAATTAGGCGAACAGATTTGAGAATAATGTCGTATGGCGTATTTCCTTTTTTTAATTTTAGGTTTATGCGGGCTACCAACCGGGTAAGTTTTACCGTTACCACCGTAGGATCGTCAGGTTCAACCACAGGCATAACTTCTACATTTTCAGAGCCTGCCATGGTGATAGGCGTATTTAACGTTCCCGGGTTTGCAGGGGCGGTAACTGCATTTTTCAACTGTGATAAAGTGGTTACACCTTCGAGTGTTGCAGTCATATCGGCCGGCTCGTTGGCCACCACATACACGGTTTTGGGGCCTGTGGTGGTTTTGATCCGGAACGGATTTTTAAATTCATCCGTCCCCGAAGTGTAAACTTTTGCGGCATCCAGGTAGTTGCCGTTAAACACGTAGATGCGCACCTTGGTTATCAGGTCTTCACCGGCAAAAAGGTCGCCGGCACGTGTTTGCACGTTATTCAGCGAGAGCGTCATCACCGCGGGCTCCGCCTTTTCCTGGGGCAACTCGTTGTTGTCGCATGCCGTTACGGTTAATCCCGCGACCAGTAACAGGGTAAATATCTTGTACATTGTTTTCATCTGCTCTCCGGTTTTAATATTCCACTTCCTGATAAACTTCTCCCCAGGGCGTGATCACTACTTTTACACTGATATCCACCCTGAAGTTGATGATGATGTTCAGCAGCCGCCCCACTTCGGGGGTAAACTCTTTTCCGTCGGAACCTTTGGTGAAACTATACAGCAATTCTCCGTTCCTATATACATCTAATACAAAGGGTTTGCCTCCGGCGGTCGGAAAAACGTTGAAGATAGGCGTCACCAGTTGTCCGTTTTTGTCTTTTGTGGCCGTTAGTTTGTAACCAACCATATCACCGCCGAGTTCTCCGTTTTGGTTATAGGTATCGGGCGATTCGCGCAGCACAAACGAATAAGCCGATGCCTCTTCGCCCGGAGGGAAATTTCGGGCGGTAATGATAACCGAAGCCGTTTTGCGGGTAATTTCCACCACCTGCGATGTTCCGGCTTCGATTCCACCGAATTCCGCCGGCACGTTAAGGCTTCCGTAAAAAAGGTCGCCGGGCGCTTGAGCCGCTCCGTTCTGTTGTTTCAGCTTCACGTAGAGGTCCTGCATCTGCTTGACGGTGTTGATTTGCGAAAAATCCACTTTCTCGTCGAGGTTTCCCCAGGCGACAACCGTGTAGGCTTTATGTCCCGGATAATCCGGTTTGATTTCTACCGGTTTGCGGCTTTTCACCTGATCGGCCGTCAGTTCGAACGCGTCAATCACCTGTTGATTCTCGTCAAACACAAACAGGATGACCTGCTGCACGGCTCCCGATTCGGTAATGTCATTCCGGTCGGCATCCAACGCTTTAACGGTTACCTGAAACGGACGAGGGCAATCGGTGAAATCTTCTTTCAAGCAACTGCTCAGCAGTCCGGTTATCAACAACGCCGCCAAAAGGAATAAGCGATATTTGTTCGTGTTGTTCATACTCAATACTGTTTAATTTTTTTCTGGTTCCGCGGAGGGGTATCACTCCCCGCCGCGGCTTTTTTTACTTTGTCAATGTTCGAACGTGTTAGCTGACAAAGAGAAGTCGGTTAGTACTCTACTGTCTGGCTTACAACCACCCAAGGTACCACTTCAACCATTACGTCAAGCATAGCAGCTTCCGTTGGAATATCGGTCGGATCGTCTTTACCCAAGTGTTTGATGTTAACCGTAAGGTTGTACTGCGTGTTGCGGATGATTTTCCCGTCGTGAGCCACATCGGCTCCCGTGTAGCTATAACCGCCTCTGGTAGCGTTAACTATAACGGAGTAGTAAGTGGTGCCCTGGTCGTCAGCAATCGCACCGGGAAATTCGGTTGCGGTAGCGGGTGATCCGTCGGCTTTTTTGATCTTACCTTTGATGGAGAGAACGGTAGGCTGTACGGTTGCGTCGTTTTCAAAGGTGTAGTAGTACACCGGTTTGTCGGTGGTGATGGTTGTTAAATCAGTAACGGCATCTTGCAGAGAGGTTGCAGTCCAAGCGGCATCCCATGTGGCAGGTTTTAAAGCGCCGTCGAAAGGAGTTAAGTCCACACCCGAAAGTAATTCCGTACCTGCTACCAAGCTTGTACCGAAATATTTCGATTGTTTTTTGGCGTTGAACAGGAACACCTGTTCGGGTTCGAATGTGAATCCTGCGTAAGAACCTTCAAAGGCGGCTGTTGCGCCAACCAGTGCCACGCGGGCGGGAACGCGGGTCAGTTTCACGGGGGCGCCGATGCTGTGTTCCGTTCCTGCCGGTGTCTGTCCTGCGGTATATCCGTAGTAGTTCTTGCCGGCGGCAATGGTGAACGCTGCTGTTTCCTGGCTGGTCATCAACAACCCGTTGTCCAATGTCTGGGCGCTCAAGTCGGTGGCCACTTTAGCCAATAAGGCCGCTTTGGAGGTGATGGTACCCATGTCGGCGGTGGCGTTGGCCACTACAACCAAGGTGCGCGAACCGGTGGTTACGGCAATGTCTTTTACTTCCAGTACGTTGGTTCCCGAAGCTGTTCCGTGTCCATCCACGGCGTCGCCGTTAAATACGAATACGTCCAATTTCTTGATGTTGCTTTCTGCAACCGTTCTTTCAGAGTTAGTATAAGCATCAGTTGCAACGCGCGTACCTGCCGTTGTTTTCGTGATCTTGATGGATACCGTTGCATCGGCTCCTGTTTCCACTTCAGGCGTTTCGTTGTTACAGGCTGTAAGCCCTAAACCCAAGGCTACTACGCCGGCTAAAAATAATTTACCAATTTTCATACGTTTTTTAATTTAAAAAGTGAGTAATTCAGTTAATTTGTTTAGTTTACTATTTACTATGTTTTGATGTTACCTGTTGTCGTCTATGTATTGCTGCAACTGGCCGGCATTGTGCCGGGCGTCGGCATTGCCTGCTGCGCTTGCCTTGTCGAAATATTGTTTTGCCCCGGCCGTGTCGCCTTTCTGCGCGTAAGCGATTCCCAACAGGTTCATGGCGGCCGGCTTGTCCGCAAACTCCCGGAGGTGTTGCATGGCCGTATCGGGATTGTTTGCCCGCAACTCGCCCACGGCGGCGTTCATGGCGGCTATCTCGCTGTTAGGGAACGTTTTGGCGGCAATATCGAACACCTCTTTATACTGTGGGCTGTTTTCGGGATAGGTATTGGCTACCAGAAACATTTCGTTCAGGCTCAATCGGTTGGGTTTTGTTTTGATGATTTCTTTTGCCTCGTCCACATTAAAGGCGCGCGACACAAAGGCTATGTCGTAGTCGTTGCGGCGCAGAGGCGGGAACAACTCGGCCAACAGCCACCGGTATGTATTTCCTCCGGAAAGTTCCATGATCTGTTTTTCGCGGCCGTCGTGTACGGGCACGTCGTCGATGATGCGCAACACCGCTTCCTTATCGGCAAACTCTCGCTTCTCCACCGCATCGCGTAAGCCTTTCCAGTCTTCTCCAAACCACTCTACCTTAAGTTGGCCGCGGGTATATCCGTATTTCTTTTCTATGTACCGGGCGAACGATTCGGCGCGCAGTTGCGACAGCAGCATATTGCGCTCGTAGGTGTCTTCGGGCGAGGCGTATCCCGATATGGTAAAATCGGTAATGGTCAGGTCCTTGTCGGATTTTAACTCTTGAATAATTTTGTCCACTTTTGCCAGTTCTGCCGCGTTGTTTTCGAAGTTGGGCAACAAATCGTGCCGCCCAACAACGTAATTGAGGTGTGCGCTGTAGCGTTCGCTGCGCTGTTTCACGGGTTCCACTTCAGGAACGATATAAGGCATGCGATAATCGGGGATAAACTTGTCGGGGAGAATTTTTCCCGAAATCGGTTTGTCGGGCTGAGCCTCCGTGCAGTCGGCACAGCCTGCCACTTCGGTTTTTAACACCAATTGAGCCTGCCGCTGCCATTCGTCGAACGGGAAAGTTGTCTGGTAGTGCAGGGTCTGGTTAGTGCCGTTGCGGCGTACCACCTGGTTTTCCGCCGGCATGGAGAGGCGCGTTTTCCCTTTCCATTCAAAAGGCCTTTCGAGCACTTTGTGGCGCAACGTTCCTTTTACGGCTATGGGTTCCAGTGCTACCTCGTTTTGTCCCGACACAATCACGGGAGTGATGATCAGCATGTCGTTTTTGTCGAGTTTGAGGTTGTTCAGGATAAAATCCATGTCTATGGTCGTTGTGCCGGCTCTTTTGGATATGGTCTGATTTTCAACCGTTATCTGATCTGTGTAGTTGGCCTGCGCCATTGCCGTTTCAATGGTAACAGGCAAGGCAAGCATGGTTACAACTAATAATCTATATATATTTTTCCGTTTCATATGCGTTGTCTTTTTATTTGATAAGATAAATAAGGGAAACCGCTGCTTTGGTTATACCGAAGTAGTTGTTGGTGCCGCTATTCAGTTTGCTGCCGCATTTCGTGCACGGATATTTATCGTAGGTAAGATACACATATCCGGCTCCCAGGTTAAACTCGAGGTTCCACCGTGGCGATACCGCCCATTGATGTCCGTAACTCAGTCCGGCACCATAGGCAAAACCTTCGTACCGGTAGTCTTTAAATTTGGACAACCTTCCTAACGGAATGTCGATACCCCCCACGTTATATTCGCCGACCAATGCGTGCAATCCGAAGAAATGGCCGTTGAAACTTTCGCACAGCCAATAGCGTAATTCGGGTTGAATAATCCAGTGCTTGGCTTTTTTGTTGTCTTTGAATGTAAAGGGGTTGAAGCCTCCTCCGAGTTCAAGCGTGTATTTGCGGTTGAGCGCAAGTTCCAGACCCGCGTTCGGAGTACCTGCGGCTGCCCAATGGGCGAAATTTGTTTTGATCCCCGCATTTTGGGCAAAAGCGAGTGAACAGCAAGCAGTAAAACCGAATAAAAAGGAAATGATTCTTTTCATGAGTTTTTATGTTTTATATATTCTGTATTGTCTCGGTTTTCTTTTTTGTTTTTGCAAAAAAAATCGCGGAACATTTTTCTGATGAAATTAAAAAAGGATGAAGAGACTTCTTCTGCCGGATAATCGTA